>PHDH01000145.1 GCA_002840935.1 Bacteroidetes bacterium HGW-Bacteroidetes-21
TTTTGTTGTTGCGAGGTCATGTTCAAAAGCCACATGAGAAGGAAAAAGGCCATCATTGCTGTTACGAAGTCGGCATAAGCCACCTTCCATGAGCCGCCATGCGCGCCCCCCCCCTTCTTGCGGGACTTTTTTATAATTATCGGGGCTTCACGGTTGTCGGTCAACTATCTGCCCTTACCTTTCAGCATCCTTTCGAGCTCGTCATAACCGGGTCTCACACTCTCAGGTATGGACCTGCGGGCGAATTCGATGGCCATCTGGGGGATAGCGCGGGCAACATAGGCCACCAATGCGATGCGGATCACATGGTAGTAGGAGGCCTCCTCCTTGACCTGATGTTCCATGCTGGCGGCAAGCGGGCCCACAAAACCATAGCTCAAGAGAACCCCGAGGAATGTTCCCACCAGTGCTGCTCCAATGCTCTCACCGAGAATTTTAGGCGGTTCGCTGATCTTCCCCATGGTAAGCACGACACCAAGGACCGCTGCGACGATACCAAAGCCGGGAAGGGAATCGGCAATCGTTTGTATACGGTGGAAGGGATGGCTCGCCTCATCGGTATTCGTTTCAATGTCCACCTCAAGGATGTTATCGAACTCATGGGGCGGTATTTCGATGGTCAGCAGGATCTTGATGCTGTCGCAGATGAAGTCCAGTGTACGTTTGTTGTGGAGTACATCGGGATAACGCTTGAATATATCGCTCTTATCTGGTGCATCTACATGAGATTCGATGGCGATGATACCTTCTTTACGCATCCTGGTGAATATCTCATAGAGAAGCGAGAGGACTTCGATATACTTCTTGGTGTCGAAGTGTCTGGGCTTTAAAACACGTCCAACGCTTTTGCCGATCTCCTTAAGGAGCTTGGGGGTTGACATGGTTGTAAGGGCTCCGGCGGCTGCCCCAAAGATGATGAGGATCTCCACGGGCTGGAAGATGACGGAGAGGTTCCCGTGCTCTATAAGGTAGCCGCCGATTACACAGCAAAGTACTATTAGTGCGCCTATGATTGCATTCATGCTACAGGTCACATCGACTTTACTATTTCTGATTCATTTGGATGGGATCTTCTTTGCATAAAAGCTGATTCAAATTTAAATAATATATGGGCCTTTTCTATTGACGCACCTGAATCAAACCAACTTTTTATTAGAAACAATGGGGATATTTATATGGCTGGATTGTATAGTAAAGACACTATGGATTTTGTCCCAGACGTAGGCATTTTTAATCTCTTCAAGCCGCATCAACTTTCTAATTATTATAGAGATATCTTTATTGCTAAGTACAACCAAAAATGCGTTGCAGGATACGTATATAATGAATTGGATTCCAACTGCCTTTTTGAAAATCCTGAATTTGGATTACAGAACAGACGTTTAACAATTGAGCCTGGAGGTATTGTTACACAAACAAATAGTTATGGCTTGTGGAAAGTTGACACATTACCTGTTGGAAATTATACTGCTATTTTTGATACTTCTGGGCATTACATACCAACTTGTCCTGTTATGCAAAACTTTACCATTGTCAATAGCAATGAGACAACATTTGGACCAAATATGGGACTAGAAACAACGATTCAATGCACTAATCCAGACATTTCCGTAATAATGCCAAGAATAAGGCCCTGTGTGCAGGGACAGAGTTTGTATATTTCAGCATGTAATAATTATTATGCAACTGCCACTTTAATTAATGCATATGTAGTTTTAGAACTAGATACAAGTATAATACCTGTTAGTTCAAATTATCCTTTTACTCCTATTGGAAGTAATATGTATCGGTTTGATCTTGGAAATATAAATATTGGAGAATGTACCAGCATTAACGTTTCTTGCAATGTAAGTTGCGATCTACTTCCCAGAAGTACAGTATGTATAAAAGCCAATCTATACCCAGCTGACACCTGTGCATTAGATACTATACCGTTACCCCTACAACAAAATATTTCAGAGTGTACTCAACCATGGGATAGATCAAGTTTAACTGTTGATGGCTGGTGCCAGAACGATAGCATAATCTTTGTAATAAAGAATAATGGGATACCTACTTCAGGAGATATGGTTTGCTGGTCTCCAGTACGAATTTATATTGATGGCATATATACTATTCTTGACTCCGTTTTACTTGCAGGCGGCGATAGTATTATTTTTGCTTTTTCAGGAGAAGGAAGAACCTGGAGATTAGAAACAGAACAACATCCTTTACATCCTGGCAATTCACACCCAAATGCAACTGTAGAATTGTGTGGTAATCTACAAAATTGGACGCCAAACCTAGTAAATATATTACCTCACGACGATGCAGATCCAATAGTAGATATTTTTTGCGGAATAGTAATAAATAGCCATGATCCTAATGACAAAACAGGTTTTCCTATGGGTATTTCAAATAATCATCTAATAAAACCTGACCAGCAAATACAATACTTAATTAGATTTCAGAACACTGGCAATGATACTGCTTTTACTGTAATTATTAGAGATACGCTTGATATTGATTTAGATATTTTTTCTGTTGTAACCGGTGTTTCTAGTAATAATTACTCATTTAGAATGTACGGACCCCGTATACTTGAGTGGAAATTTGAAAACATTTTGCTCCCTGACAGTAATACTAATCAAGAAGCCAGTAATGGTTTTGTATCATTTTCTGTAAACCCTACACAAGGACTACCCAATGGCACTGTTATTCAGAACAAAGCAGATATTTATTTTGATTACAATGCCCCAGTAACTACAGCATTATCTGTTCACACTATAGAATATAACTGGAGTAAGCCATCCTGGACTAATACAATTAATATTGATTCTACTTTGTGTAATAACTTTAACTTAAATGGTTTAATTTATAATCATTCTGGGACATATTATCAGCCATTTAATAATGAGACCGTCGATAGTCTTATCATATTGGATTTGGAAATTAATTCGGATTCCAGTTCAATAATTATATCAACTTGCGAGAATTATTATTGGTCAGAAAATCACTATACATATAATACTTCTGGAATATATTCTGTTTCATATTTAAATCAACAAGGCTGTGATTCAGTAATTTCATTAAACTTAACCATTATTTCAGATCCTACTATTACTGAAAATAACGGAACATTAAGCGCAGTTATTTCATCGGCCATGTTCCAATGGCTTGATTGCAATAATAATTACAGTCCAATTATTGGTGAAACCGGTCAGAATTTCACTCCTACAGCGAGTGGCAATTATGCTCTTGAAATTACAACTAATAATTGTGTTGACACCTCCATTTGTGTAAATGTAACCTTAGTTGGAAACTATTCCATTTTGCATGAAACCAGCTTCATTCTGAAGCCAAATCCAACAAGTGATTTTGCTTACCTTGAAATCAATGATCAGGAATTTGACAATAACTTACTATTAATTATTAGTAATAGTCTTGGGGCAGAAATCATTCGACAACATGTCTATGTTAGGGAGTCTCTCATTGACGTATCAATGCTTCATGAAGGAATATACTTTGTAAAATTAATTAGTAAAAAGGGGGTTGCTGTTGTTAAAATGAGAGTCAATTAATTTTGTCCAAATAACAAAGGATGCGTTTTTAAAAACGAAAAAATATTTGTGTTCTCATTTACAAAATTTTAATCGGCAAAATATTTTGACTTAATCCTTTTAAGTTATATCTTTGCCGTCCATTTTAACAATTACAATCTTTTATGGCAGTAAAAATCAGATTATCAAGACACGGAAAGAAAAAAAATCCGTTTTACCACATTGTGGTAGCGGATGGCAGGGCGCCACGCGATGGCAAGTTTATTGAAAAAATCGGAACTTACAATCCTATTACTAATCCCGCAACGATTGTTCTCGATTTCGAGAAAGCACTCGACTGGATGAATAAAGGAGCTGTTCCCACTGCTACTGCCCGTGCAATTTTATCTTACGAAGGCGTAATGATGAAAAAACACTTACTTGAAGGCGTTAAAAAAGGAGCTTTTGATGAAGCTTCTGCTGAATCGCGTTTCAAATTATGGAAAGATGAGCAATATGCCCGTATCAGCAACAAAAAATCAAAACTTGCCAGCAATCTGGATAAGAGTTTGAAAGAACAGCTGGAAGCCGAAGCCAAAGTAAATGACGCCAGAGCCAACGCTATTGCCAAGAAACGTGCTGCACAGTTAGAAAAAGAAAACCAAACTGAAGAAGTAGCCAACGAAGAAGAAGTTGTAGCCGAAGCACCCGTTGCTGAAGCAGTTGCTACTGAAGAAGTCGTTGCTGAAGAAGCTCCTGTAGCTGAGACACCTGCTGTTGAAGTTTCTGAAGCTCCCGAAGCTGCTGCAGAAAGCACTCCCGAAACTCAGGAATAATCAAGCCTTAATGCTCAGCGAAAAGCTTAGTGAAATAGGCACGATTGTCAAAACACATGGGTTTAAAGGAGAAGTGGTTATTTCTGCTTCATTCGAAATTCCTGAAAATTTTTCTTTGCCAGAACCGGTATTCCTCGTCATAGAGGGAATACCGGTTCCTTTTTTTACCGAATACTATTACCTGACACCACCCGACACCATTCGTCTTAAACTTGACACCATTAACGACAGAGAAGAAGCCATGAAGTATTATCAGTGTGCGGTAATGCTTGAAGATTCGTTTCTGAAAAAGTTTAAAATTACTCGAAAACTATCTACCCTAGCAGGCTTCATAATTTTTGACGAAAACAATCAGGAAATTGGCACAGTAATAGGCCTCATGGACATACCCATGAACCCCCTTCTTCGTGTCATGTATAAAAAAAGGGAAGTCTTACTCCCAGTTGGAAACGACATGATTGTAGCTTTCGACGCGAAACAAAAGAGTATCACCCTCCACATCCCCGAAGGATTGCTCGATTAACTTCAGATTAACAAAAGTATATGCGTAAAAAAAAAAGGCATTTGTCTCGAAAAGACAAATGCCTTTTTTTAATTTTTACCGAAGTTCGATCTTCGTTACGATGATGTTATCGTCAGAAGATACTTTCAGCAAATAAATACCTTGAGATAATCTTGGGATTTCTATAGTTGCCTGACTTTGATTGTTCAGTTTTTGGCTCAAAACAGTCTTTCCTGTCAGATCAAGAATCTCAACCCAAGTCATAGGAAAACTGCCATAAACTGAAAGATGATCCAGTACTGGGTTTGGGTAAACACAAATCTTCAGTTCAGGACTAATTTGTTTCACACTCTGGTAAAGATTTGAATAATAATCAATTTCCCAACCCTGACATTGATTTTGTTCGTCGGTTTCAAATTTCAAATAAGCCACAGGTCCTGTAGTTGAAATTTGTCCTGGGTTCTGCGAACCAGAGAATTGACCCAATATTGGAGCCTGATCATTATCTCCATCATATACCGTTAGAATATCCTTCTGGTTTTCAGTATCAAAATAGTTGAAATATAGCACCAGACTTTCAATACTATCTGGCTGAATTAACCAATTACAATTGGAATTATTCCAATAATAGGAGGTTCCGCTTCCGTCATCAAAAGACCTGAATCTTTCGGTAAGCACTCTTCCCTCACGACAATAGGCATCATAATATGGGAAAATATTAACAACAGCCGACTGACTATTGGTAAAATCATATCCCCCTGCAACCAAACTATTGTAATAATAGTATCCATTAGCACTACCCTCCCATCCCCAATTGAAATGGAAAAAACATGAATCCTGATACCCATCACACACCCAGGCATGTCCGCCCTGAGCTCCACTTCCACTGTAGATTACGGGACGCATCATATCAATATTATCACGTATCAAAACAGCCCAAGTAGTATCCTGGTATTGATCTCGATAAATATGTCTGATGGAGGGGTGATAGTTGAAATATTTCTGCAATGCGTTAGGCACCCAAGCAGAAAAAGTTCCTGATTCGAAAACACCGTAATTCATATCTACCGAAACTCCGCAATGGTAAAGTAATTCGGCAATAGCATCCTTGCTGGTTTGATTTGGAGTATTCGTCATTTCACTCCATCTGTAAAACGTCGTTCCGAAATTAACATTCACCGAATCGGTCCAGTAAAAGCCGTGAATACCCGTTCCATGCTCAGGATAGTTATGATATTTCATAACCTGCCCCATAGCCGTAGCAACGCACCCAGTAATACATCTTTGATTTGATACCGGCATTACGGGACAATACAAATTATAGGGATTTCCTTGACCCCATTTGGTGGTAATTAAGGGCCCCTGACTTTTAAAGTCCTTGAGCTCTTTTTCATCGGGCACACGACAAAAATACTCCCAAAGAGAATTTACTGTCATAGAAAAAGACACTTTTGTTTGAACATTCAATATCTGATCAGAAATTCCATTACACCATTCGATCATAGCTGGTGGCAGGTTATTCAAATCAATATTTTCGTCCAGAGAATATCCAATGACAGGAAAAACATAATCATCGGCAGCTACAATGACAAAACCCTTAGCATTAAACTTAACCATATATAAGGCTATAGTGCCTTCATAATCGAATGTTTTCACTTCCGAAAGCTCGAGATCTGGAGTATATTTATACATTCGCTGAAATTGATGCGTGTAAAAATTCTCTGCCACATTCACTGCCACTTTTTTTGATACAGGAAGCCCCATCATTGTTAATGGAAACAAAAGAATCAAAACAATAACTTTTAAATTTTTCATTTTCTTAAATTTTATAATTCTACATATAAACAACTTACTTAGCTCATAAATGAACTAAGTATTAAAGGAGATAAAATCTCTTAAGAAAATATTTTCGGCGGAGGTAACGGAACAGATATGTAATTGGACAAATATCCCTTATCATTAAAAACAATGCCTTGTATATTGTCAATTTCATCAGAAATTGTCTCATTAGAATTCTCGCAAAATTGACAAAACACAAAGGCATAACTTTCACTTACACTATTTGTAAATTTTGATTTCTCAATTTTCACATACGAAAAAACAGTTTCATCCGGCTTGTTTATTGCTTTATTTGTTAGATTGATGCATTGGGTTGGATCGCTATCTTTAATCGAATAAGGAAAACGAAAATCTTTGGGGACGGTCATTGCCTGCGCGCATTCGCCATTATTACCTGGCAGCAACATTATTCTTTCGTTTCTTTCATTATAACGACATTCGTACAATGCCGGATCAGAAAAATATCCAACAGACTGCAATATCATTAGTGAATAAAACAAAAGCTGAAAAAGCATCTTTGAAAAATCTTATACAAAATTATAAATAAAACGGCTATTTCAACAAATAGTTAAGAATAAAAATAGACAGGTGTTCTTTGTATTTACAACAATTGCAGAACTAAAAGCTTAAGCGGGTTTCTCTTCATCCAACACTTCATACTGGGAATTGCTGCTTTTAAACTCTGGTACCATCTTTTTCATTATTCTTACGATTTCGTAGTTGTCGTAACGGGCTACAGCCTCTATTAGCTGGCCAGTGACAACTTCAATGGACTCGTGGTTGTTTTCTGCAACCCGGGCTATCATAATCTTCGGATGATGTGTTGGCAAAGTATTTTCGCTGTCGTTCAAAAGTTCTTCGTATATTTTTTCGCCGGGGCGCAGACCGGTAAAACGAATTTCAATATCCTTGCCCAGTTCCAATCCCGAGAGGCGTATCATTTTTTTAGCGAGGTCGGCAATTTTAACCGATTTGCCCATATCGAAGATATAAATTTCCCCTCCTTTTCCCATGGCTCCTGCTTCCAATACCAGTTGGCAAGCCTCGGGAATAGTCATAAAATACCGGGTCACCTCGGGATGAGTCACTGTGACGGGTCCGCCATCTTCGATTTGTTTTCGGAAACGCGGAATTACCGATCCATTGGAACCCAAAACATTCCCAAATCGTGTTGTGATAAAAGCGGTATCACTCACCGAGTTAAAAGACTGGGTGTACATCTCGGCAATACGTTTTGAGGCACCCATCACGTTGGTTGGGTTAACAGCTTTATCGGTGCTGATCATGACAAACTTGGCCACCTTATACTTATGCGCCATGTTGGCCAGAATCTTTGTACCCCGAATATTCGTCAGGATGGCTTCGGCAGGATTCTTCTCCATCATAGGCACATGCTTGTAGGCGGCAGCATGATAAATAATATCCGGCCGATATCTTTCGATAATATATTCGAGCCGTTCTGCATTCGTAATATCACCCAAAATGGATTTGTAAGCAGTAAAGCGAATCACTTCGTTTAATGTCAGTTCAAGATCATGCAGTTCTGTTTCGGCCTGATCAAATAGTATAATATTTTTAGGAGAAAACTGAGTCAACTGAATCACCATTTCACTGCCAATACTACCTGCAGCACCCGTTACCATGACCGTTTTGCCCACGACCTGACGACGAATTTCGTCCTTATTCAGGTGAATGGAATCTCTTTCGAGTAAATCTTCAATTTTCAGACTTTTAAGCTGGTTGAAACTAAGTTCCCCGTTAATCCACTGATTGACGTCGGGTATGGTTAAAATTTTAACCTGCTTTTGGAGACAAGTCTCTGTCACTTCGTAGCGACTTTCGGCGCTGATTTCCTTAGAGGCAAAAACCACCGAATGTGCACTAAATTTTTCAATTACATCAGACAATTGAGCCAGACTATATATTGTCGCATTCTCAAGCTTATTTCCTGTTTTAAGACCAGCCGGATCGATAAACGCCACTACCTGATAAGGAGATTCGGAAGATCTGTCAAAAGTACGTTTTGCAATCATGGCCAATTCGCCGGTTCCAACAATTATAACAGGATTGCGATTTCGTGAAGGTGATTTATATTCGAGATACAACGCTTTTACGAGTAATCTACTGAAAGTCATTACAAATACAGTAATCAGAAACTCTAGTATAATAATGGAAAAGGGTACTACAAAAATCCAGTTAAAAGCATAATAACTCACAAGATTTACCAAGACAAAAACTGTCGACCCAATGAGACTGACAATAAATATTCGGGCAAAATCATGGGTACTGGTGTAACGAACAATCCCCGCATAAAGGCGACTTACGACAAAACTTATTGCTCTGACAGCAAAAACAATAGGAATAACATATTTTAAATAATATATTTCCCCATCAGGTACCGAAAAATTAAAACGGAGCAAATACGCCATTCCGAGCGAAAAAGCCACTATCGCAATATCAATCAGAAAAATGACCCAACGGGGCGTATTACTTCGTAACTGGTCCATAATTACCTGCAAATATAAGAAACAGTTTTGATTTTATATAGAATCAGGAAAATCAAGCTTTTTCCTTTTTTGTCATTGCCACAAAAAAGAAACAAAACCTACCTGCCGGCAGGCAGGAAGCGCTAGGTTTGCATATTCTTCCCCCCTCTCTTTCAGAACTCAGGAATACTAAGTAAAATGGGCAGTAAAATGAGATTTATGTCAAGAATATTATTCTTTCTCATTTTACAGAATCCTTCACTTCCGCAAATTCAACAGCGGAAGCTCGGAATTTTACTAGTATTCCAAGACTTCTGAAATTCACTCCACCACCGGCCCGAATGCAAACCGGCCCCACGCGCAAGCATTGAAGTCACTTTCTAGCAACTTTCAAATAGCAAATGCGCAGATTAAGAAATGCAGCCACGATCTCAGCGGCGGGTGGGCTCCCAAAACGTCGGGCAGGCGTAGGTTGAATGATTCATCTGTTTAGTCCGTCGTGCAAGGGCGCTTGCGTTCTGAAATGAAATATTAACTTTGTTTAAATATTTTACAAGTTCCACTAAGCGAACAAATAATTTTTAAAATAAGGACTCAACTCTATATGTTTCATTTCGGCCAACGCTTGCCGATGGACTTACAGATGAGTCAGAGGCGGGGAAGAATCGTTTTGGGGAAGCGTTTTTGGTCACTTTTTTCGCTAAAAAAGTGACTGGGGGCGGGGGCAACGCCCCGCTTAAACAATCTTAAAAGTTTATTTAAATCTGTTAAAAGGTCAAATTAAATTTACAAAGACAAATTCTTAAAA
>PHDH01000146.1 GCA_002840935.1 Bacteroidetes bacterium HGW-Bacteroidetes-21
AGATTAAAGAACAAAAACTGAAAATTACAGACAGTATTAATTATGCCAAAAGAATTCAGCAGGCAGTTCTACCCAGTGGAGAAAATGCATTGAATATTCTTGGGGAACATTTTATTCTTTTTAAACCCAAAGATATTGTCTCAGGCGATTTTTACTGGGCTGCACGAATTAATGAATGGTTGATAGTCACTGCGGCCGATTGTACTGGTCATGGTGTTCCCGGTGCTTTTATGTCTATGTTAGGGGTTTCATACCTGAACGAAATAGTCCGAAAAAAGGAAGTTACAAAAGCCAGCGAAGTACTAGATTACCTCCGAGAATCCATTATTGATGCCCTTCAGCAGAAAGGATCCAGCGGGGAGCAAAAAGACGGAATGGATATCGCATTGTGTGTCCTCAATACCAATACAAATATCCTGCAATTTGCTGGGGCTAATAATTCATTGTATATTGTGAAAAATTCTGAGAATCGTCAACTGATTGAAATTAAAGGCGATAAGCAGCCCGTTGCCATTCATGTCAGAATGAGCCCTTTTACAAATCATGAAATACAGATGTCTTCCGGCGATTGTATATACCTTGCAAGTGATGGTTACGAAGATCAGTTTGGGGGCGAAAAAGGCAGGAAGTTTATGTCTAAGAAGTTAAAGGAAATGTTTTTAGAGATTTCAACCAATCCCATGTCAGAGCAATGCCAGATACTGAACTCGACTTTTGACGTCTGGAAAGGAACACAAGAACAAGTTGACGATGTTACAGTGTTGGGAATGAAAGTTGAATAGTAAACTATTATCTACCACTCTTCTGGTCTATGGGTATAATGATTCTCAAGCTGCAAGCTTTATAAAATTTATTTTGATAATTGACAAAAGTTTGTGAGATTTGTTGAATGAAATTTTTGTTGTTTTTATCTTTTTTATTCTTCCTTTTTTTTAACCTTGAAGCTCAGTCAGATGAGGAGCTTAAAAATATTGAAAGGAAAATTAGACAAGATTATTATGATGGCGATTTATATGGTGTTATTACTGAATTGAACAGACTTAATAGTTTTGGAATAGATAACAGTGTTATTAGTTTTGAAAAAGCACTTTGCTATTTACAACTGGGAGAGGAAAGACGAGCTATTGACGAGTTTAAAAAATCGCGTTTGCAGGGAGATACAACCTTATTTGCCAGATTTTATTCAGACATTGAATTTAAGTCAAAAACTTTAGCTGAAGGATATGTTGATGATACTTTAAGCTTGACGGCAGAATATAATTATCTCCCGACCCCAACTCATGCCGACACGTTAATGGGAATGTTACGACCAGAAAGAGTTTGCTATGATGTGTATTACTATGATTTATCAGTAAAAATTGTACCCGAGAAAAAGTGGATAATAGGTTCAAATTACGTGTATTTTAAATGTTTATATGAAACCAATAAAATTCAAATTGACCTTGCATCACAATTCGAAATTACAAAGTTAGCTCTTGATGATAATTCCCTTACTTATTCAAGAGATGGAAATGCGATATTTATTTCTTTCAATAAAACTCTTTATAAAGATAGTCTTTATTGTTTATATATTGAGTATAATGGTAATCCAATAATTGCAAAAAGCCCCCCATGGAATGGCGGGTTTACATGGAGTTATAATAAGAAATTAAAATTTCCACATTGGGTAGGTGTTAGTTGTGAGCATCTTGGAGCCAGTTCATGGTGGCCGTTAAAAGACCATTTGTCGGATAAGCCAGATTCAATGACAATTAATTTGCAGGTGCCAAATGGTTATCAGGGGATTTCTAATGGTACAATGATTTCGACTAGTAATGCTGGTTCGGGGTATACAAATTTTAAATGGCATGTGTCTTACCCTATAAATTCTTATAATGTAACAGCCTATATGGGAGATTTTGTGCAATTCTCAGATACCATGAAGACTGAGACATATACTTATCCCGTTGACTATTATGTAATGCCTCATAATAAAAAGAAGGCAATTAAATATTATGCATATACTTTGGATATGCTTCGAATTTATGAAGAACTTTTTGGTCCTTATCCTTACATTAAAGATGGAGCAGGTTTTGTAGAAGCTCCTTTTGCTGGAATGGAACATCAGGGTGCTATCGCAATTGGCAATTCTTACGACGAATTTAGGGATTATGAATCACATTCTGATTCTTTTCCTCATCTTCTTATACACGAAACAGCGCATGAGTGGTGGGGTAATACTGTTGCTTTTGGAGATATGTCAGATGCCTGGATAAGTGAAACCTTTGCAACATATTCTGAAGCATTGTTGTTTGAAAAGATTTTTGGGTATAGTGAATATATCAAAGAAATTTCCATATTCGGAACTGAAATAATGAATATTAGACCGTTGCAGGGTCATCGAGAAATAAATGAATGTTCTTTTATCAGTGGGGATATTTATTTTAAAGGAGCCCTCATGGTTCATAATTTTAGATGCTTATTGGATAATGATAGTTTGTTCTTTGAGATTATCAAAGGGTTTTATAATACGTTTAAATACAAGGTGATTTACACTGAAGATTTTTACAATTATATTGAACAAACTACTGGAAAATCTTACAAGATTTTCTTTGATGAATATATGATGGATGTTGATCCACCTGAACTTAGTTATAGTTTTATAAATGTCGATAATGAATTCTATTTTACATATCAATGGACGGGAGTAAAAGCAGGTTTTGAAATGCCTTTTTGCATATATTTGAATGGAAAACCTAAACGATTAATGGGTACAACGAACTCTCAGACATTCCATCTTGCTGGGAAAAGTGTTTTTAATATTCCAACCTGCTATAATGTAAATGAGAAATCTATTCTAAAAAATAGTTTTACCTATTTTTGGACTTCAAGAATTCAGCCAACAGATTATTATTCAACCAATATTAATAATCTAAATTCAGAAATTGGGAAATGTCTCTTGGGGAAAAAACAAGGTCTTTTCATTGTAAGAAATCGCTCAGGTAAAATTATTAAAAAGTTGCACTATTTGAATGGATTGTTGAATGGCGTCGTTATTACATATGATAGTCTTGATAGGGTGGCGGAACAGGTAGAATATTTGAATGATACGCTAAATGGAGCGACAGTGTCTTACCAAAATGACTTTCCAAAGGTGAAAGGTTATTATAAAAATGGGAATAGAAATGGAACGTGGGAGTATTTCAACGACAATGGAATATCGGTAGTTAAAGAGATTTATAATGACAGTGAAAATCATACAACTTCAGGGATAATTTTCAATAATGAAGGCAAGATTATTGGAAAAGGTAGATATGTTAATCAATTTCAAGTAAATGAAACATGGACTTATTTTGATTCAAAAGGCAATGTTTTGGAAAGTCTGGAAACACTTTCAGTATGCGATAACCCAGCTCAATTCCCAGGTGGAGATGTTGAAATGTATAAAGTTATAAAGAAAAATATGCCTTCAATAAATCTAAGCGAATCAGACTCTGTAGGTAAAAATTGGATATCAATTATTATTAACCCAAATGGAACTATAGGCGAGGTTAAGCCTATAAAATATACATCTTTAAACTATGCGAAGTTGCTTGTAAGTCAAATAGAGAAAATGCCTAGATGGATACCGGCTCAACATCAAGGGAATCCGGTTAATTATAAAGTAGTGCTCATGTTCAAGCTGACAAAGTAAAAGAAGATGAGTTCTGCTCTTAATCTTTTTTTTCTGCCGTCATGCCATACGGAGCAAGAGATTTGACAACTTTAAAAAAGTTGTTAAATCTAAAGACAATACGTCATGCCGGACGGAGCAAGTCGATCTTTATATTAAGAAATATATTTAAGCATAGATCCGGCATCTAAATATTGCCACAGACATTCTGGAGTGACGTTTAAAAGTTACTTAAACCATCTCATAAAACTTTCTTTGTAATTAGCAGAAATGTCAATCTCTGTTTTATCATTAAGAATGACATACCCTCCCAGCCCTTTGTGATAAGAGGTTACACAATGGATATTTATAATATGTGATTTATGAACGCGGATAAAAGGGTGGGGCAGTATTTCGGCATAATGCTTTAGAAAGCGGCAAGCCATTTTTTTACTTCCATCCTTGAGAAAAATATCAGTAAAATTGCCATTGCCCTGCATACGTACAATGTCTTCCATTTTAATGACTTCGAATCCCTCTAATGTGGGCAGAATAACCTGACGCTTTTCGGGTTGCTGCTCTCTGAAATTCTCTACCACAACACGGTTGCGGTCGAACATTTCTTTTTTAATCACATGCTCCTGTACTTTATTCACAGCAATGATCAGCTCTTCAATACTGACAGGCTTTAGCAGGTAGTAGGCTGCACTCTGGTTCAGGGCTTTGAGAGAATATTCCGAAAAAGCAGTCACAAATATAGTCTCGAAGTAGAGGTCTTTGCAAGCATCCAGAATATCGAAAGCATTGCCAAAAGGAAGCTCTACATCAAGGAAAACGAGCTGGGGATTGATCTCATGCAAAATGGGAACGGCTTCACGAGCGTCCTGCGCTTCACCAGCTATTTCTATTTGCGGACAGTATTTGGTCAGATACGACTTGAGTGCTTCTCGGGCCGAGGATTCATCTTCTACTATAACGCTTTTGATTTTCATGCCTGATATTTTACCATTCAATTCTTACTTGAACTCCGCTTTCGTTACCCGTTTTTTCGGTGATTTCAAAGCGGATGTTTTTGTGATATATTTCGTTGAGTAACCGGATGCGTTCTTCTACATTTTTAAGACCCAGCGAATTATGTAGCTTTTGATTACGCGTTTTTATTTTCTGACTTTCTTTAAGTCCAATGCCATTATCGTCGATAATCGCTACATTTTTACCTTCTTCGGTGAAAAACCTGAGACGAAGCAGACCTTTGGATTCTTTGTATCTCAACCCATGCCATATGGCGTTTTCGAGATTGGGTTGTATAATCATATTGGGAACCTGAACAGCATCGGTATCTATGTTTTGATCTACTTCAATAGAGTACTCGAACTTGTCAGTAAAACGTAGTTTTTCCAGCGCAAGATACTCATTGAGTTGCTTCATTTCAACCGTCAAACTAACATAATCCTTGTTCGAGTTTTCCATCATATTACGCATGAGGTTGGAATAAGATGTAAGGTATTTATTGGCTTCCAGTTCATTGTTATTCGCTATAAACTGATTAACGCTGTTGAGACTGTTGAAAATAAAGTGGGGATTCATTTCCCGCCTCAGTGATTGAAGCGCAATCCGTTTGTTACGTTTTCGGATAGAAAACCAGGCTTTAATGATAAGAACTAATAATGCTAATAAAATCACAACAGAGCCTATTAGTACATAATTGTAGCGGTTTTTTTTGTCTATCAGTTCATCTTTTAAAGCCTGCTCTTTTTCGAGACGGAAAATCTTGTCTTCGTTAATTTGAAAAAGCTTTTTGTCAATCAAACTGCTGTCTTTGGCAATTAGGGAATCCAAATTTGTTATAAAATCGTGGTATAGTTTAACCGCTTTTTTGTTTTCACTGTTTTTTTCGTAAAAATCTACCAATGCTTCTAGGCTGGCTCGGGCTTCTTTCAGATTTCCTTTTTCTATAGACAGATTATATGCATCGAGTAAAACATTCAGTCCTTCCAGTGGATTATTCCCTGAAAAATAAAGTGTAGATAGCTTACGCATTTGCTGCACTTGTGTTTCGACACCCGCATATTTTTGCGATTGATCTACAACTTCTTTCTGAACGTCTATAGCCTTATCATAGTTCTTAGTTTCGGCTAAAAGGTTAGCCATATCGCTCTTTATTATAATTGATTCGTCGCTGTTGTTGTCAAGCACTGTAAGGGCATTCTGATAATTCTCAAGCGCTTGTTCGGTCTGATTCATTGATGCATTTACATTCGCAATCTGTGTGTATGTCTGAGCCTTTTCGTTTTTATCATTGCCCGAATTTAAAATCTGAACATTCTGATTCAAGTATTGAAGTTCAAGTTCTGGATTTGACTTATATTTAACTCGTTTGGCATCGTTTTCATTGATTTTTTGTTGATTCTGATCGGATGCATATCCCGAGGCTTGCTCGTAACTTTTTGAGGCTTCCTCTTTCTTTTTTAAAAATTCCTGAACTTTTGCCAGTTCTCTGTAATAATCGGCAGTTCGAGACTGTTTCTTTTTGCCGGAAACCATTTGTATAGCCTTATTAAGGTATGTCTCCGCTTTAACATATTCGCCTTTTTTGATTAACTCTTTTGCAAGAGAAAAGTAATCTTCGGCTATCTCTTCGTTACTCTTTTTATTATTTATCGAATTAATTATTTTGTTGGAAGTTGAATTGAGACTATTACTCTCTGATTTGATGAAAATGGTGGTGTCCATCGAACTGACAGATTGTGCCAGCCCGATACGAATCATCATTATCAGTATCCAAAACAGTAAAAAAAAGTGCCTCACAAACATTCTCAAATATTTTAATCAAAGTAAATACATTTTTATCATTTGGACTATGGCTTTTACCAAGTCATAGTATTGTTTTACCCATTGGTGTTAAAATGCTGAAAATAAGGGTAGTATTTTTGATTCAAATTTAAAAACAATTTCATCATGAAAACATTCCTTATCATTATTATTCTTTTTTTAGGTTGCAAACTTTATGCCCAGGATAAAAAGCAAGCTTTTATTGAAGTTATTGGTAGCGCCGAAATGAGCGTTGTCCCCAACGATGTTGAACTGGAAATTGTGCTGAACTTCCCGGGAAGTAGCAAAAGTTCTGAAGAAGAAATGGAGAAAAAGTTCTTCGATGTATTGGAAAAACATAATATTCCTAAAATGGCTGTTTCTTTTGTCTCGGTTAGTAATCCTTACTATTGGTATTACTGGTGGTGGGAATACAGACATCATTACAATACAAAAACTTATAAGATAAGAATTGATTGTACTAAGTACGACTTTTCATTTATCAAAGATCTGAATCCAGAATATATACAAAGTATAAGGATTACTCAAAGTTCTCATTCAAAAATTACCGAATACCGCCGCCAGGTCAAAGTCGAAGCGATGATTGCAGCCAAAGAAAAAGCCAGTGTTTTGCTAGAAAGCATTGGGCAGAAACTGGGAGGTGCACTCGAAATTATTGAAATGCCCGAGCCCATTGTCAATAGTAATATATGGTATAATCCTTATGGTAATCAGAATTATACTTCCAATTCCATTATTTCTCAGCCTTCATCAGGTATTAATTCTCAGGGAGGTGAATCCTATGTGCCATCCATCAAACTGAGATTTGAAATAAAAGCAAGATTCGAAATTCTTTAACCTATAAATACAACAAATATGAAAAATCTGATTGTTCTCACGACGCTGATTTGCGCTTTAATTTTCACCAAAAGTCAAATCGTTTATGCGCAGGATCCACTGGGGCCCGCACGAACAAACTGGAGTTCGGCAAAAATCCAGGTAGCCATTCTTCTCGATGCCTCCAACAGTATGGATGGTCTTATTGATCAGGCAAAATCCCGACTCTGGAACATTGTAAATACTCTCACAACGTTGAAATACGAAGGGAAAACGCCCGAAATTGAAATCGCTCTCTATATGTATGGTAACGATGGTCTGGAAGTACAAAATAACTATATACGGCAAATTACCCCATTTACCAGTGATCTGGATCTGATTTCCGAAAAACTTTTTGCCATTCGCACAAATGGGGGTTATGAGTATTGTGGTGCTGTAATCGATCATGCAGTTAAAAATCTGAAATGGGGCAACGAAAAATCTAATATGAAGCTGGTTTATATTGCCGGAAATGAGCCTTTTACTCAAGGAAGTATTAGTTACAAGGAGGCTATTGCCGATGCGGTCAAAAAAGACATTTATATTAACACCATTCATTGTGGTGATTACCTCACCGGTGTGAATGAATCATGGAAAGACGGCGCAGATAAGGGCCAGGGAAAATATTTCTGCATTAATTCGAACGAAAAAGTTATTTATGTCGTCACCCCTTATGATGACCAGATATATAAATGCAATGAACGTCTTAATAAAACATACATTTATTATGGCTCTTATGGTTATTCTAGTTATACAAATCAGAGTGTTCAGGATCAGAATGCTCAGTCGATTTCTGGCGCTAATTATACCGAAAGAACAGTGTCGAAATCAAAGGCCATTTATAATAACGAAAAATGGGATTTGGTAGACAAAGTGGAAGCCGATTCAACTTATTATAAGAATGTCGACAAAAAAACTTTGCCTAAAGAACTTCAGAATTTATCCACTGAACAATTGAAAACCGAAATCGATAAAAAGAATAATGAGAGAGAAGTTATACAGAAGGAAATTGCCGAATTGTCTAAAAAACGCCAGGCTTACATCGATAATGAAACAAAAAATAGTAAGACGCAGGATGATTTTGGAAATGCTGTGAACAGTTCAATCCTTGAAGTCGCAAAAACCAAAGGATATAAATTGTCCGAAAACTAGTTCGAAATTTTATTGCAAGTAGGGTTTTAGTCATAGTTTCTAAAATTTAAAAAAAATCGTCATGAAAAATATTGTTTTAATATTCGGATTGTTGTGTATGATTTGCACAGCAAATGTTTTCGGACAGTCGGCCGGGAATGTAATATACAACAACACCTCAATAGTCAATCCACAGCGTTTTAATGTCAGTTTGAATCAGTTTAACGATTATAGTGCAACGCTTAGCAGTGAAGTTTTAATGAATGTTCCTGCCAGTAGTTTTTCTGTGATTTTTAGTACGACGCAAAATGGTATTACCGCAGAACAAACAGATTCCCTCATGAATTATCGTCTCAATCTGGCCATCGAAAAATTGCGCAAACTAGGCATAAAAAAGAATGAAATTCATATAGATGTGATTTCGTTTGTCCCTTCTTATTCGATGAGACTTGAGGAGAAAAAGTTTAGCCGAACAGCCAACGAAATTCCTATCGGTTTTCAAATGAAAAAGAATGTACATGTGCTTTTTTTCAATCACGATATGCTTTCAGAAATTGTCTCCATTATGTCCGAATCAGAAATCTTCGATATTGTGAAAGTGGATTATAATCTGGATAACCTCAAGCAATATTTTGATACTCTACGGAGTACTGCTATAGCGATATTGAAGTCGAAAGAGAAAGACTATACGAAAATGGGACTCAATGTAGAAATAGAAAACATGTACGACGGTTTTAATGCGGTATATCCGCTCGAAAGGTATGCCAGTTATACCGCTTATTATACCGGAAGTTCCATAGAGGAAATTAAAGTGGCAAAGAAGAAAAAAGAGGAGGCTCGTAAAAATGTGGTGATCAATGGAAATAATACGACCGTAAATATTAATGTTAAGAAGGATGAAAATGAAGATGATACGGAGTTTATTGTAAAGTACGCCGACAAAAATAAAACAATTTACTACAACCGTATACCGTACAATCAGTTCGACCAGATTTTAAATGCCGATTTTACCGAACCGCGAATTCAACTGGTTTATACCTTGAAAGCAAAGTATAAAGTCGAAAACCTCGAAAAACGCCTCGAAGCAAAAAGACTTATCAAAGAGAAAGAAGATGAGAAGGGCAAAAAGAAGCACCGGAATTAAAAATTTGTTTTTATGATTTGACAACTATATTCAGTTGTCAAATCTTTTCCTTTTGATGCAATTTTATTTGTCAGAATACGTTAAGATCTGAAATAACAAATAATATATAAGGAATATGAAAAAAAAGTGGGGCTTTTATTGATCACACTTATTTGCGTTTTACCTATTTTTGCACAGGATACTTTAAGCCAATCCAAGAAACTAAAGAATGAAATAGGTATTGATATTACTATGTTAATCAAACAATTAATTAGTCGGCCCTTAAAAACACTACAACACACTTATTAACAGATATTTGCTCGTAACTTTATTTGGTTAGATTTGCA
>PHDH01000147.1 GCA_002840935.1 Bacteroidetes bacterium HGW-Bacteroidetes-21
TGAACCTGCATTTATGGCAAGCCTGAGTTCAATCCTTTGCTCAGGTCTTTTATTATACTTAATATAATATGTCAGCCCGTTATCGAGCTTGCCAATAAGTATATCGGGATCTGACGGTATAGCCTTATTGTAATCCGTGATCTGTCCAAACGCAGGCCCGAATGTTAAAACCAGCAGAACTAAAACTGAAATGAATCTTATTTTTTTCATTGTCGCATATTTAAGTAAATCATAAACTGATCTAAGCTTTCACTAAAAATTATTTTTCGCAGCTCTTCTGACTATCCGGTCCAATATACTGGCATAAAGCATTTTGTCCTTACTTCATGATTGTTGCATCCCTGAACCGGCTGCTGAAAGTATCATATAAAACGCCTGTTTCAGTACAGATGACAATTCTGTATGAAGTGGCTGATAATTCTCCTAGATTAAACTGGCAATCGACGGTTATTGTATCTCCCGGGGTAAGCTGCGAAACTGAATCAGGAAGCTGAAGATTCCATCGCTCCTCTCTCTTTCCATCCCGGAAGAATCCTATCTGGAACACTACTGGGAATTCTTTATGCTTAATATCAATCACATAGGGATAAGGATTGAATATATCGAGCTGAATTGAATTGATGCCGTTATTCCTGAAAGTATAGTGCTCATCCTTCATGATCACACACTCCTTCTGAAGTGATTGAAAATCCTGATATACTTTCAGATAGACAGAATCGCCGTTGAAATATCTGTGTTTTGTGAAATTCTCCTGAATATAATATGTGGGCCAGTGCGGAACATACAACACCTCTTTTCCATTAAGCTTCTCCTCAAAATCCCAAAGGTCATATTGCGTTCTCCTGTAGTTAAGATTATTGAAGAAAGAGACTCAATAGTTATTATTAATCGCAAAGGTGAAAAAGACAAATAGTCTTACCCTAATATTTACAGGACATTTACTTTTTTAGTTCCCGTAAAGAAAATATACGGTATTGATTTCAGCATATTTCCATTGGCGTCTCTATAATACCTTACTGGTCCAAATCCATTGACTTTCTTAGAAAAACATCCGCTGCGGGTGCTATAAAACCAGTCTTCGATAAAGATAATACCCTGAAGTTCTGTTATATCATAAAAAGTCTTTACTGATTTTGTTTCAGGCAGACCATCTTCATTTACAACTTCTTCCAGGTCTTCAGATTCCCCCAAACGCTCTTTAATGGTTTCGATTGTTAGCTTCGTATTGCAATCCCCAGGGGAAAACACATCAATACTTCCTTTTATTGCCATATCAGACAAAACTGAATAAAGTCTCTTGTAATCCAGAAATCTATAACTTCCATGATTTGAACGAAAATCCAATTCATAAATCATATTAGAAGCCAATAATTTATCCGAACTACCTGCTGATATATTAAATAAAGATTGCTTAACACTATCTGAAGGCAATTCAAATATCGGACGCCAAAATAACATAGTTTTACCAAAAGATTTATTTACGGTATCAAATTCCCAACGCTCTGTAAAGCCAAGGCTATACATTCTATAATTGCCCCAGGTATAAGAATTTTCTTTCGTAACTTTCCCCAACTCAGTTTCAATCATATTTACTTCGATACGATTACCCGACGTATCATCATAAAAGGGACTATACACCGAAACTTTACCTCCTCTGATCATCTCTCTTAAACCCGGCATAAATTCACTGGAAACAAATTCTTTTTGCCATGAATCCGAATCCGTAGTATCTAGATCCACCATATACTCCACCGTAAGTACTTCTGGCAATAATACATTAGAAGAAGCCAAACTTTGCTGCTTTTTATCTTCTCCCTTTCCACAAGCTATTAAAAATACAGCAAACACTATGAGCGAAAAACCAGAAACTTTCATTATTGTAATTTTTTTGGTACAATACTCATTACAGGTACATCTGAATTATGAATGATTTGTTTTGCCAACGATCCAATAAAATATTTTATTACATCCGTTTCCTGTTGGGTCATGATTATGAGCAAATCAGCTTCAATTTTATGACTAAATTCGAGTAATGATTTTGCCATTTCGGCATTACCACTTTCTGTAAACAAGAATTGAGTTTTACACTCAACACCCTCCTTTTTAATAAAATCAGCAACCTGTGTCAATTGTAATCTGAGGCGATTTACCATATAACTATCAGTTGAGGAACTCATGGTGGTTGCATGAATAGTACTTCCGAAATATTTTGCAAAATGGACGGCATAAGCCACTTTTTCGCGCGTTTCTTTGGTTAAATCAAGAGGAAGAACTATATTCTTACATCCTTCGCGATGAGCCTGCCCTTTGATCGTAATCACCGGACATTTTGCTTCGCGAATCATTCGTAACGCATTACTACCTACAATTCTATCAACAAAATCTTGTGTTGATTTTGTACCTACAAAAATAAACTCACTTTTAAGTTGTTCAGATTTTTCAATAATAACATCAACTAACTTGCCTTTTTCTATCATGGTATTTACCTTAAGGCCAGACTTTGTCTGAATATCCGAAGCCAGTTCGCGAAGTTTTGTTTCGATACGTGACACCATATCGCTCTGTTCTTTACCGGAAAAAAGTCCCCACATGGGTGTATTATCAATTACATGAAGCAAATTCAATTCAGCATTTGCCATACGGGCAATATTATACGATTGGTCAATGGCAATCATCGACTGATCTCCGAAATCTACGGGAATCAAAATGTTATTACTTCTCAGTTCCATGTTATTTTTTTTTGCAAATGTAATCAAAATCCAAATGACAATCAACGAAAAAATAACAGTCCGGCTTTTCACATATGCCTGTTGAAAAGTAATCATTCCTGTTGTCTTTTGACGACTTTACAGTCTTTATCTTTGATTCAGAAAATATTGGAATATGAAAATTGAACCCAGTGAATTAATAATCAACAGTGATGGAAGCATCTATCACATCAATCTTTTACCTTCTGAAATTGCTGATACTATACTTTTAGTAGGAGATCCGGGAAGAGTTGCAACTGTTAGTTCCTTTTTCGACTCTATCGAAGTGAAAAAGCAAAATCGCGAATTCTACACTCATACAGGAACATACAAAGGAAAACGCATCTCTGTAATGAGCACAGGGATAGGCACAGACAATCTGGATATCGTTATTAATGAACTGGATGCGCTGGTCAACATTGATTTGCAAAAAAGAGAAATAAAGGATAAACTCAGTTCACTTACTTTAATCAGACTGGGCACTTCTGGTGCATTGCAGGAAGATATCCCAGTCCATACTTTTCTAATGAGTGAAACGGCTTGTGGATTTGACGGCCTGCTGAACTTTTACGAAAAGAGGAACGAAGTATGCCATTTGGATATTGAGGCAGCATTTAAGAAACACACTGACTGGAACCCTTTATTAACTTCTCCTTACTTCGTCGACTGCTGTTCGTCTCTTTCTAAAAAGTTCACCGAATGCACTCCAGGTATTACCATTTCGTCGCCGGGTTTTTATGGCCCCCAAGGCAGAGTATTACGACTGGGGCTAGTTGATGCAAATATTAACGATAAGATATCCGATTTTTCGTATAACGGCAGAAAAATAACCAATTACGAAATGGAGTGTTCGGCTTTATATGGTCTTTCAAAACTACTAGGGCATCATGCACTTACCATATGTACCATCATTGCCAATCGCAGAAGAAATGAATTCAGTAAAGGTTACCACGACCGTGTAAAAGAGATGATTTACATGACACTGGAAACAATAGTTGCAAAATAAATGGATAAGAAAAAAATTCTGGCCGGCATCAGGTTGCTCGACGACCCTGATGAAAATATCTACAAAGCGGTTAAAAAATCACTTACTGAAAGTGGCCGGGATGTAATTCCATTGCTCGAAAAAACATGGGAAGATAGTTTTAACGAAAAACTACAAAAACGTATTGAAGAAATTATTAAGCAAATCAACAGTGTTTCGATTAAAAATGATCTCGAAGCCTGGCTAGTCTCTGGATCCAACGATTTGATTAAAGGAGCCTGGATTATTGCTCGTACAAATTACCCCGATTTGGATTTAGAAGTTATTGAAAATAAGATTCGTAAAATAAGGTCGGATGCTTGGTTGGAATTCAATGAAAACCTAACCGGACTGGAAAAAACCAGAGTATTGAACCATGTATTTTTTAAAATTCATTCTTTCACACCCAATACCAACAATTACTACGCACCTCAGAATAGCATGATTAATTTAGCTGTTGAAACCGGCAAATGCAACCCTGTCATGTTGGGCATTCTTTATATGACTGTAGCTCAAAGTCTAGACATGCCTATTTACAGCATCAATTTACCCAGAAATTTCATTCTGGCTTATCTCGATCCTGTAAGTTCTGCGCTTGCTTTTGGCGACGAACAAGATAATCACATTCTTTTTTATATCAACCCTTTCAACCGGGGGTCCGTATTTGGACGCAGAGAAATTGAACAGTTTCTGGCACACAACAAAACTGAATCAAGGCCTGAGTTTTATACTCCTGGGTCCTCAGCAGAAGTACTGCTAAGATTATGCGAATCACTTAACGAATCGTACGAAAAAAGTGGCTATGCCGACAAATCAGAAGAAATCTCAGAACTGATTGCCATTATTAAAGACCACCTGGATCTGTTTGCCACAGATCTGTAAATAATTATAATTAATTTTCTGTAATTGCATTGGGGTTATCAAATGCGTCTAATTCATTGGTAGCCATTTCCCAATCGGATAAATATCCGTCATTTTGCTTTTTCAACTCATTATATTTATTGAGTAATTCTGTATGCAGCGATTGATTATAAATGGAAGGATCAGACAGACTTTTTTCGATAAGTGCCATTTCATCTTCCATTCCGGCAATCTGATTTTCAAGTTTTTCGATACGATTAACAATTTTACGCCGGGCACGCTCCTGCTCCTTTTTCTCGATATACCCAGTTTTAGTATCAGAAAACACCGCTTTTGCTGCAGCAACTTCCTTTTTAGCCGCATTCATAGAACGCAGGTTATCCATTTTTTTTGAGTAAAGAAAATCGGCTATGTTCCCTGGGTAATCTTTTATTCTTCCATCGGCAAATTCGATTACCCTGGTTGCCAGTCCATCCAGAAAATACCGGTCGTGTGATACAATAATTATAGTACCATCATAATGCAAAAGGGATTTTTTGAGAATATCCCGCGACATCATATCCAAGTGATTCGTGGGTTCGTCCATGATTAACAGATTGAATGGACTCAAAAGCAAACGGGCCAGAGACAAACGCGCCTTTTCGCCACCGGAAAGCATGACGACTTTTTTATCAATATCCTCGCCACTGAACAAAAAGGAGCCAAGAATATCCCTGAGTTTGGTTCTTACATCTCCCACGGCGACATCATCAAGAGTCTGAAAAACTGTTTTATTTTCGTCTAATAAGAGGTGTTGGTTCTGTGCATAATAACCGATTTTTACCTGATGCCCTGTTTTCATTAGCCCTTCGTACGATAAATCGCCAATAATAATTCGACTCAGTGTTGTTTTACCCTCGCCATTACGACCCACCAATGCGACCCGCTCTCCTTTTTCTATTGTAAAATTCACTTCATCAAACACAGGTAATGCATTGTACGCTTTTTTCAAATTTTTAGCTTCCACAATAATATTTCCACAGGAAGGAGACGGAAGAAACTTAAAACGCATCACTTGTGCATCAGTCTGCTCTACCTCAATTCTGTCGAGTTTCTCAAGCTGTTTTATTCGCGACTGAACTTGTACGGCTTTCGTTGCTTTATATCGGAAACGCTCCACAAAATCTTCGGTTTCCTTAATCAACTTCTGCTGATTTTCCCATGCAGCATAATTTTGTTTGCGTCGTTCTTCGCTCAGGGATTCAAATTTCGAATAAGCAACTTTGTAATCGAATATTTTGCCCAGACTTATCTCTATGGTTCTGTTAGTAACGGTATCAAGAAATATTCTGTCGTGAGACACCAGGAGTAAAGCCCCGGTAAAATCACTCAAGGTCTCTTCGAGCCATTGAATAGAAGGCATATCCAAATGGTTGGTCGGTTCATCCAGTAAAAGCAGCATTGGCTTCTTCAAAAGGATTTTAGCCAGTTCGATACGCATTCTCCAACCTCCACTAAATTCGGCAGTAGGTCTGGTAAAATCACTTCTTTTAAATCCCAAACCCGTCAGGGTTTTCTCAATCTGTTCTTCGGTTTTGTCGGATCCCAGTATAGATATTCGTTCAGATATTTCGTTGTAATGATTGCATAAATCCAGATAACCGGCACTTTCGTAATCTGTTCTTTCAGAAATCTGTTTCTCAAGCTCTGTCAGGGTTTCTTTCATATCCATGATCTCCCTGAACGCGGTATTGACTTCTTCAAAAACAGAAGTCGTATCGCTATAATTCAAGTGTTGAGGAAGATAACCAATAGTTAGATCACTTTGCTTATTTACGCGTCCGGAGCTGGGAACAACTTCGCCGGTAATAATTTTCATGATGGTTGTCTTTCCCGCTCCGTTTCGCCCTACAAGACCGGCTCTGTCGCCATCTTTAAGCATAAAACTAAAACCTCTGAAAAGATCGAACCCTCCGTAACTTAAATGTATGTCGTCAACTGAAATCATGGGCCGCAAAAATATAAAATAATCACTGCATTTACATTTTTTAATGTATTTTTGTCGCCTTAATTATGAGCAGGAAAACAAGAGATATCACCGCAGAGCATGTCGAGATTACAAGCTATGCCGCCGAAGGAAAAGCCTTTGGAAAAATCAACAACAAAATAGTTTTTGTTCCTTATGCCGTACCTGGCGATATAGTTGATTTGCAAATCACCAGAAACAAAAGTTCCTTCATGGAAGGTCGTATAACCCGAATAATAACACCTTCAGCAGACCGCATCACTCCGATATGTGCTCATTTTGGAATTTGTGGAGGTTGTCGCTGGCAGCATCTGCCCTACAACAAACAACTTCAGTACAAACAACAGCAGGTAGTTGATCAGTTGAAACATATTGGAGGTATTGAGACCGAAAGTCTTCAACCCATAATTCCCTCTGAAAAGACAACAGAATACAGAAATAAACTCGAGTTCACTTTTTCCCCAAGAGGCTGGATGACTCGCGAAGAACTCGATTCAGGAATGGAATTCGGCCCAGCATTGGGTTTCCACCTTCCCGGTAAATTCGACAAAGTAGTTGACGTGGTAAAATGCTGGTTACAAGAAGAAATTTCTAATAAAATCCGCATCGCAGTTAAGGATTTCGCCATTAAGCACCAACTTCCTTTTCACAATCTGGTCAACCACGAAGGTTTAATGCGAACAATGACCATACGCATTGCGACCACTGGTGAAATTATGGTCATTATCGTAATGCGCGAAGAAGCAGACGATGCGATGGAAGCGTTAGCAGCTTCTCTACAATCAGATTTTAAGGAAATTACATCTTTGATTTTCTTCATCAACGGAAAAGCCAACGATTCTTTCGATTTCCTAAGTCCTTATAAAATATACGGATCAGAATTCATTACTGAAAAACTGGATCATTTGAATTTCAGAATCGGCCCCTTGTCTTTCTTTCAGACGAATTCAAGACAAGCAGTAAACATGTATCGAATGATACGTGAACTGGGCGAGTTAAAATCCTCAGATGTTGTGTATGACTTGTATTCAGGCACAGGTACAATTTCCAATTATCTGGCTCCTTTTGTAAGCAAAGTCGTAGGCGTTGAATATGTACAGGAATCAGTTGATCACGCTGGCATCAATTCTAAACTAAACAGTATCCATAACACTACATTTGTTGCAGGAGATATGAAGGACATACTGAATGAAGCCTTTTTTACAAAACATGGAAAACCTGATGTTTTAGTTACTGATCCTCCTCGGGCAGGTATGCATGGCGATGTAGTAAATATTCTATTGAATTCGGGCGTAGCAAAAATCATTTATATCAGCTGTAATCCAGCCACACAGGCCCGGGACCTCAAGATATTATCGGCAGCATATAAGACTATTTTATTACAGCCTATAGATATGTTTCCACACACACATCATGTTGAAAACATAGCGTTATTAACCCGCTATTAACCTGATGTGAGCATTTTATCAACAGGGTTACTAACAAGCCAAAACAGTCTTATTCCTGATATTGAGCGTATTAACCGCTTCGCCTAACGACCATTTGTTAAAAAATTTTCAATAAAGCAATGGCATTTTGTAAATAATGCCTTACATTTGTCCCGTTAACTTTAAATTTTAACTCTATGAAAAAAATCTTTTTTACATTTTTAGGTGTAATTGGAATGGCAACCATTCTGAATGCACAGGAAATTAACAGCAAAAACGGTTTCGCATATCTTCCAGAAGGTGAAGAATTTGCAATCGGTATTGACGCAACACCTATTTTCAATTTCTTTGGAAACATGGTAAAAATCAACAGTGGTGCTCCTTTCGCTGATCCTTCAGCGTTCAATTTCACCAACGGTAATAACGCCATTTATGGTAAATATTTCGTTGATGCTAACACCGCTTATCGTGGAAGTATTCGTATTGGAATGACCACATTCAAAGACAAAAATTATGTAATGCAGGATGGCCAGGCCGATCCACTTGTTACTGTTGAAGATATGGGTAAAGTATCTGATCGTAACATTGTATTAAGTGCAGGTATGGAAAAACGTCGTGGAAAAAACCGTTTACAGGGTTTCTACGGTGCTGAATTTGGCATTATGTTAGCTGGCGGAAAAAATTCATTCGAATATGGTAATGGTTATACCACAACCAACACTGCTCCTACCATCACTGACTTCTCCGGTTCACTGGGTGTAGTTAATGACTTAGGTGGTGGCGCTCGCGTTACCGAAGAAAAACTCGGCGGAACATTTGGTTTAGGTCTTCGCGCTTTCGTAGGTGTTGAATATTTCATCATGCCTAAAATTTCTGTAGGTGGTGAATTTGGTTGGGGACTTCAGATCGCTTCACAGGGTGAAGGCGAACTCAGCTTAGAATATTGGGATATTGCCAACAGCACAATTAAAACTCAGACTACTAAAACTGCCGGTGGTGGATTTAGCGGTTTCGATACTGACAACGTAGGTGGAAATATCTTTATGATGTTCCATTTCTAGAAAATAACTTTCATTAAGAAAAGCCCCGAAAACGGGGCTTTTTTTTTGCCATACAGGCACAGGGTTTGTACATTTGCATTTAAGATGAAAGAAAAAGAAAGCGTTAGTGACCGGCTCGACCGGTTTATAAGGAATCATAAAGCAGCCGTATTAGGAACGCTGGTGGTTCATGCTTTCTTTTTATTGGCTCTTGTTCTTTTCGAAATCAGTAAACCCCAGATACCGCCAAAAGAGGAAGCCATTTTTCTCGACATGACCGACGATATTGTAATCCCTGAAAACTTGCTACCCGAAGAAATGCAAGAGTCTCAAAATAATGAAGAATTAAAAAACATTGCCGCTAACGAAGCTGACAAAAATAAAAGCACCGACGACTATTACAAAGAATTTCAGCAGATCATCGACCAGTCTAAAAACAAATCCTTGTTTCAGGCAGAAAATTACGACGACAAGCGCTGGCTCATTAAAGATCACAGCAAAGAATTTGAGTTCAAAGAAGAAAATCAGGAAGATAAAACCGACAAAAACAGTCAGGATAAACAAAGTAAGAATACATATGCTGGAAAAACCATCATTTCATACGATCTCGGTGGGAGAAAAGCAGTTAAGCTGCCAGTCCCGGCATATCAATGTATGGGAAACGGCGAAGTGATTGTAGACATCGTAGTGAATCAGAACGGAAAAGTTATATCAGCGGTCATTCGGAATTACACAACACCTTCGGGT
>PHDH01000148.1 GCA_002840935.1 Bacteroidetes bacterium HGW-Bacteroidetes-21
CAAGCCACAAAAGAATGATATAGAGTACATTAATTGGCTTGGAGAAAAAGCTATTCCCTTTTCTATTGTTTTTACAAAGACAGATAAAATTTCTGGGGTTGAATTAAAGAAGAATATCGACCTGTTTCGCAAAAAAATGCTGGAGAGCTGGGAAGAGTGTCCTCCATTTTTCATGTCATCTGCCATACTCTCAGAAGGCAAAGAGGATATTCTCGAATATGTTGAAAACATACTTAAAAATTCACCCTGAAATATCCTTAATTAATTATAATTTTGCCGTAAAGAATAATATTATGTCATTTGCCAAAACACCTATTAAATTCTTTTCCGGAACTGCCTCCATGTATTTAAGCGAAAAAATTGCGGCTTCATACGGCACAGAACTGGGAAAATCATCTATGTTATACTTCAGCGACGGCGAGTTTCAGCCTTCACTGGATGAAACTGTGAGGGGTTGCACAGCCTTCATAGTACAATCGACATTCCCTCCTGTCGACAATTTATTCGAAATGCTGATGATGATTGATGCAGCCCGCAGGGCAAGTGCCTACAAAATCGTTGCAGTGATGCCATACTTCGGATGGGCACGTCAGGATAGAAAAGATAAGCCCAGAGTTCCGATAGGAGCCAAACTGGTAGCTGACTTACTGAATGCGGCACATGTCGATCGTATAATGACAATGGATCTACATGCTGATCAGATTCAGGGCTTTTTCAATGTTCCGGTAGATCACCTTTATGCTTCTTCGCTTTTCGTCCCTTATATTAAATCGCTCGATCTCGATAACCTGATTGTTGCTGCTCCTGATATGGGCGGAACCAAGAGAGCCAATGCATACAGTCGTTTTCTTCAGGCCGAAATGGCCATCTGTTATAAAAACAGGAAAAAAGCCAACGAAGTAGAAGACATCACGGTTATTGGAAATGTAAAAGATAAAAATGTTGTCATCATTGATGATATGATTGATACGGCAGGAACAATTTGTCTGGCAGCCGAAATTATGATGAACGCTGGAGCTAAAACAGTTCGCGTAGTTGCAACTCACCCCGTTCTTTCAGGCAAAGCCCACGAGCGTATTGCCAATTCTGCCATTACCGAAGTCATTGTTACCGATACCATTCCCCAGAAACAACACAACGACAAAATTAAAGTCATTACCGTAGCAGATCTCTTTGCCGATGTGATTAAAAAAGTGTACAATTATCAATCCATTAGCACCACCTTTATTACCTAATATGTCGAGAATCATGGCGCTGGACTTTGGCAGAAAAAGAACAGGTATAGCCGTCACCGACCCTGCCGGAATTATTGCAACAGGACTCACCACTGTCAGCAGTGAGACTATTTTTCAGTACCTGGATCAATATATGCAAAAAGAAACTATTTCGACTATCGTCTTAGGTCAGGCTAAACAGATGAACAACAGTCCTTCTGAATCTATGCAGTATATTGAGCCGTTTTTTAAAAAACTTACTGCAAAATATGCCAACATTAACGTCGTATATTTCGACGAACGGTTCACTTCCAAAATGGCTTTCCAGGCAATGATTGATGGTGGAATGAAACAAAAAGACCGCAGGAATAAAGAAATGATAGATCAGGTTAGTGCGACTATACTCCTGCAGAGTTATATGGAATATTTAACTTACTCAAAAAAATGATTTACCCGATTTACACATACGGACAACCAGTGCTTAGAAAAAAAGCCATCGATATTGAATCCGATTATCCAGAGATGGCGCAGATCATTACCAATATGTTCGAAACACTTGAGTTCAGCGAAGGTGTAGGTCTGGCTGCTCCTCAAGTGGGATTTGCTATCCGCTTATTTATAGTCGATACCCATGCTTTTGGTGATGATTATCCTGAAGCCATTGATTTTAGACGCGTTTTTATTAATGCCGAAATTCTCGAAGAAAATGGAGAACCCTGGTATTTTAACGAAGGCTGCCTAAGTGTTCCCGGTATCAGAGAAGATGTACTTCGAAAACCAGAAATAAAAATCCGGTATGTAGATGAAACTTTTACTGAGCACACCGAGACTTTTTCGGGTATCAGAGCCCGTGTTATTCAGCATGAATATGATCATCTGGAAGGCAAATTGCTGGTCGACAGAATCTCATTAATCAGAAGACAACTACTGAAAAAACGATTGAATGAACTGATTCAGGGAAAAGCTAATGTAAATTACAAAATTCAACCCATTTCAAACAAATAATCGAATGAAAAAGATCACTTTGTATTTTTTAATTTTCTTGGTCATTAGCATGATATCATGCTCCGAAAAGAACAACAGTGCTGGAAAGGAAAAACTTTTACAGTCAATTAATAATATGGAGAAAGAGCTTTTCTCGGATCCTAACGTTTCAGTTACTGCCGACGTGGCCAACAAAGCGGTATTACTTTATTCCCAGTTCGTCAATGAGAATCCAAATGACAGTCTCGCCGCAGGTTTCCTTTTTAAGTCAGCCGAAATGTTCAGAGCTGTGAATAATGGAAATAACGCCATTAAATACTATCAGCGCATTATTGACGAATACCCTGCCTCGCCTAAAGTTCCTGTCTCCATTTTCCTGATGGCATTTGTATACGAAAATACCCTTATGGATATGAGAAAAGCCAAAGAATTTTATCAGTTATATCTCACCAAATATCCCGATGGAGAATTTGCTAAAGATGCCGCTGTATTGATTGAGAATCTGGGAAAAAGCCCCGAAGAATTGATAAAATCTTTCGAAGACTCAGCAAACACCGACAAAACAGTATAAATATGAAAAAGCTTTTCTTTTCAACGATCATCATACTGGCCTTGTTCTCATCATGTGAACAATTAGCAGAAGAAGATACCCCGGTTTGCAAAGATTGTATGGCCGTCATGCATCTTACATCGTCAGATAGTATTATGGACACCACCCAATCGCTTCGTCTTTGTGGCGGAGACGTAATTTCATGGGAAAACTTTCAGGATAAGGTAGAAGACTCTACGACCACCAAGTATTCCTGCAAGTAATTTCTTGAATTTTTGTTTATAAACATTTTATCAACAAACATATCTTACTTGAAGGATATTTGTTATAAGAGGTAACCCGTTTTAACAACGAAAAACATATAATTTTATTAACAAAACCGGTTTAGGAGTTGATTTCTCCCTATTTCGTGTTTAACTTTGCCACGCAAACAAAAATACATCTATATTATGATGGAGAGTAAGCATCTTTTCATAGGTATAGATGACACAGACAATCCTGAATCAAAAGGCACAGGATATTTTAGTCGCTGTCTGGGTCATCAGTTGGAAAAGGAAGGGTTGGGAAAAATTCTGGGAATTTCTAGACATCAGCTATACAGAAGTATTTCCATTCCGTTCACTTCAAGAAACAATGCAACTTGCATAGAACTTAAGTCTTGCAGTACAACAGACGCTCTGCTTGATTTTATTAGAAAATTCATAGCAGAAAACGCAACACCAGGATCTGAAACAGGCTTTTGTATTGCCTCTGCGGAACATTTTCCAAAAAAAGCAATGGATTTTGGACTAAAAGCTCAGAAAAAGGTAGTCACTTCTGATCAGGCTTTATGTCTGGCTTCAGAAAATAATTTCCACATTGAGGGAATAACTCCCGGTGCTCATGGAATTATTGGTGCACTAGCTGCAATTGGCCTCAGAGCCACCGGCAATGACGGTACTCTGATTTGGGTCAAAGGATACGAGATAAACGATATGAAAGGCATTTTTCATGCCGGCGAAATATACAGTCAAACCCGCGTAGATTGCATTAAAACAATTGATGGGTTCAAAATCCCGGTCAATGCCACCATCGAATACTCAGAAAACATACACCCGGTAATTAAAGAAAATTTCGTCACACTTTACGTGGTGGAACATCCCCAGAAAGATCAGTGCGACTGGAAAGTAGTCACTGGCTGTAATTAAGCTTTCTGATAGGAATCACTCTTTAAGTTAACTACTACGTGAGAATCGAAGTAGTTTCCTCAATAATGGCACCATCTTTCATCACTAATATTCTGTCCGACACATTGGCCAGTTCGTTATTATGGGTGACAATAATGAAAGTTTGATTGTACTGTTCGCGCAGCGAAAGGATGAGGCTATAAAGCTCCTGCGTATTATTCGAATCGAGATTTCCGGAAGGCTCATCGGCAAGTACAACCGTAGGTTTGTTGATCAATGCCCGGGCAATGGCCACCCTTTGCTTTTCTCCACCCGATAATTCAGAGGGCTTATGGGTAAGGCGCTCCGATAAACCCAAAAAAGTTAAAAGATCTTTGGCTCTGGCTTCGACCTCTTTTTTTGATTTGGTATAAATATACCCAGGAAGACAAACATTTTCCAGAGCAGTAAACTCAGGCAGCAAATGGTGAAACTGAAAAACAAAACCTATATGTTCGTTTCTGAAACGAGCCAATTGGTTCTGACTAAGTTTTTTAATTGAAATATCATTAAAAATAATCTCACCGCTATCCGGGTTTTGTAAGGTTCCTAATATTTGCAACAAAGTCGTCTTCCCTGCCCCACTAGCGCCAACAATAGAAACAATTTCACCTTGCTTTATTTCAAGACTCACATCTTTAAGTGCGTGATATTCGCCATAAAACTTATTCAGATTCTCCGCTTTAACCATCTTAAAACTTAATATTTAATCCCAGCCTCAGATTCATACCTGCCAACGTTAACCAAAAATTCTCAGTCTGACCCGAATGAGTGACAGTATATAAAGTATTGTTTTTATCTTCGAAGTTGGTAAAATGCTGCTTATTGTATGCTATTTCGGTAAACATTCCCAAATGCTCTGTGAAATAGAAACGCATGCCTGCCGACAAATCTACCCAGTAGCCACTTCCATTTACATAGTTCTGAATACTGGCATCGGAATAATGTATCCACGATTTACCGGCAGCTGCCTGAAAAAACAAGACCGTTTTTTCTCCGTTAATGGCGCGATACATAAGTGAAAATCCAAGTAAATACGACTGAACAGAATTTCCGGAGTCTTTTTCGGTGAGAAAGCCATTACGTTGAAAATTCAATCCCAAACCAATTTTTTCTATAGGCGAATATTGAATATGCACTGGAATAATACCAGATGCGGCAATACTAGTGGCTCCCGAATCGTTATTGGTAGCTTGAAATATTCCAAGCCCAAGACCTGTTCCTATTTCAAAATCACCTTTTTCAACGACCTGCGAAAAAACAGGAAAGAGAGCGAAAAGCAAAAATACTGTCAGTAAATATTTTATTATCTTCATGTTTTGCTTCATTGTTCAAGCAAAGGTCGTAAAAAAAATGGAAATATAAATATCTTGAAGTATTATCAACGATTTTTATTTGATTCAAAAAAATCAGTATTTTGCAATAAAAAAAAGATGGGCTTATTTGACTTTATGAAGAAGAAAGATGATTCGGGAAACAGCTCGGGTCAGAGTATTTCTGGGAGCATTACCTCTCAAAGTTTTGGCAGGTATTCTGATTGCAATAAAAGCAATGCCCAGCTCGACGAATGGGATTTAACGGTAAAATTGCAGAAAGAACTTAAATTTAAAGATTCGTTCAGGGCATTATTGAATTACATTGGAGATCCTGCGCTAAAAAATCTGACATACGAAGAAAAAGAAGGAATCATTCACTTTCAGTTTCAACAAGGCTCAAAACTCGTTCATGGAACGAGCGACGGAGTTCAAATGGTAGCCGAAAGTCGCATAGCTGCATTCGAAAAACCTTCCCTCCCGGTCATGCGCAAACTGGCGACCCTCAACTACTCCTTAAAATATTCATGGTTCTCTATTCACGATAACACGTTCATGATTGGCACCAAAGCACTACACGCCGACTCATCCCCCACCAAACTCTATTATGCTTTGCGTGAAATCGCCATCAATGCAGATAAACAGGACGATATTATCGTGGATGAATTTTCGTCACTACAACAAACCGACAGTTCATGTATCGTTGAAATTCCGACACATGAAAAGGAAGTCAAGCGCAAATATCTCCATCAATGGATAGACGAAACGTTAAAGAAAGCCGAGGAACTTGACCCGGTCAAATCCAATGGTCTGATATCCTACTTATTACTCACCCTCAACCTGCGCATCGATTACCTGATTTGTCCCCAAGGCGTTTTGATGGATAAAATTGAGAAAATACAAGGAATATACAGTCACAAGGAAAAAGATTACATACTGAAGAACAAAGAAATAATTTCGGCCTTCAAAGAAATAAGGCAATTGCCCGACGAGGCCATTTTTAAAAGTCTTTACAATACCATTTCAACCTTCAGTATTGTTTCACCTGCCAATTATAAACAGGTGGCCGATTTCATTTTTGAAGAAGCCAAATCCAGAGATTTTTATCTCAACAACCGCAACTTTGATGCGATTGTAGTGATCTACGAATACATTGCAGGTTATCTTTTCTTTAACTACGGTTTGTCCAAGCCCATTCATGATTTGGTAAACTTATTTATGCATGTTATGCACAACAGCTTTTATCAGGAAATGGGACTTTCAGTTCAATATCAGGATGCCACCGGAAACCTCAACAAACAAAAAATTGTTTCAGCTATTCAGCAAATCCTGAACGAAAACAGAAAAAAATATCCTCTATTCAGTTTCAGGGACTCGGTACTTGATTTTTCATCTAAATACCGTTTTGCAATGACCTTTTTTGCCGAATTTGATTTTCTAAAACTTTAATGAGTAACCATGGAAGAAATAATCAGAAATTTTAAGCAGAATATAGTACAAATATCGACTCCGTATGGAAATGGCAGTGGATTTTTCCTGAAAGACATTCCTTTCATAATCACCAATTGCCATGTGATTGACCAATGTATTGAAGTCACCGTAAAAAAGACCGGCTCCAAGAAAAGCAAGACCCGCGTCCTTTTCCGTGATCATTTAAACGATATTGCCTTACTCGAAAATCCATTCGTAAATCAGTCTCAGGCAGCCCTTTCAACCACACCCGTTTCGGCGGGTCAGAAAATTATCGCCATTGGTCACCCGCTGGGGCTTTCATACTCTGCTACGCAGGGCATTGTATCTAAAGAAGATCGAATTTTCAACGGACTTAAATACATTCAGATAGATGCGGCGATAAATCCTGGAAACAGTGGTGGACCCCTGATCAACGAACAAGGCTTTGTCATAGGTGTCAATACGTTTATTATTCGCGATGGGGAGAATCTGGGCTTTGCTGTCCCTCCCGAAAGCATTAAAAAAGCAATCGACGATTATACCCCCTATCTATCGCAACAAGCTTTCCGTTGTAGAAGCTGTTCGGCTATACTTACATCAGGGACACTCGATGGAAAGTATTGTTCAAATTGTGGTAATCCGGTCAATCTGGAAGAATACAATCCGGCCCCTTACCAACCATCTGGCATATACAGTACCATTGAAACTGTTTTAGCAAATATTGGAATAGATGTTTTTCTAGCCCGGGAAGGTAGAAACATATGGAAAACTGAAGAAAAACCATCTATGCGGGTCTTCTATGAAGAAAAAAGTGGATTTATATATAATGACGCCAAGATGTGCCATTTGCCCAAAAACGACATAGGAAAAGTCTATGAATTTATACTACAGGAAAACTATCATCTCGAAGGAAATTCATTTTCAGTGTACAATTCAGATATTATCCTCGGATCTGTACTTTACAGCGACGATATTCAAATCAACACTACTGATGTTATTTTCAAAAGACTGTTAGAAAAATCAAAGACTTACTATGATACTTTGATTAAAGACTTTGGCTGTGAGCCATGCGAAGAAGAAGAATAGCTACTACTTACCAACTCTCCAGTTAAAAATTGAACTCAATCCTTTTTTTCTGACATGGTCTTTGTGTGTTGGAAAAACGCCTTTTTTCACAAATTTCACATCTTCGACCGAATAAAAAGCGCTGGGATTATAGGCTTTTATTTTAGCATCCACAATAGGTAAATCCTGCCTTTCGACCGTTGTAAAAATCATATCAACTTTACCCTTAGAGCCATTGGCCTCAACGGTGGTCACTCCAAACCCCTCTGCAATAAGCGCGTTTTTCAATTCGAAAGAATCATGTGATGTAATAATTCTAACCACCACAATCCCCATGGCGAGCTTCTCTTCGATCAACATTCCCACAAAATTTCCCATGGCAAAACCACCGGCATAGCCAATATAACAAGCAAAGTTAGTGGCATCCTGCATGACCTTACCGACAACAATTATCCAGATCAGCACTTCAAAAAAGCCAAATAGTGGCGCTAAATACTTTTTCCCACGAGAAATAAAAACAATGCGTAATGTGCCAATAGAAACATCCACTATCCTTGACATAAAAATTAGCAAAGGCAACACTACATAACTAAACAAATTACTATCGTAAAAATCCATACAACAAGTTTATAAATATTAGTAAATCAGATAAGTGATATATCCCACATACACCATTAAAAAGATTACCCCTTCTATCCTATCTATGATTTTCCTGCCAAAAGTAATTGTTGTCATAAACAACATAAGACTAGCAACCGTTGCCACCAGAATATCCATATTAGCAGCAGGATCAAAAGGAAGAGGAGAAATAACAGCGGTTGTACCCAAAATAAAGAAGACATTAAAAATGTTAGAACCAATGACATTCCCTACGGCTATATCAGATTTCTTTTTCATGGCTGCCACAACAGAAGTCGCCAGTTCGGGTAAAGAAGTACCTATGGCCACGATAGTTAGCCCAATAACTCTCTCGCTCATTCCCAAATCCCGTGCAATACCAATAGCTCCATCAACGAATATTTGTCCTCCGAAAAACAATCCGGCCAAACCAATTAGTATCATTATGATTGCTTTCCATAAGGGTATTTTTTTACCGACTTCTTCTGTTGTAATTATTTCACTTTTAGATGATTTAAAAGCATAGACAAGAAAAGCTCCCATAAGAACCAACAATAATATTCCATCTAATCTAGACAACGAATTATTTGCTGAAAAACCAAAAAAACTATCATTCAGAAAAAAAGCAAGTACAAGAATCGCCAGCAAACTTATGGGAATCTCCTTCCACTTAGCAGAATTTGCTACTTTTAACGGATAAATAATGGCTGAAACACCTAGAATTAAAAGTATATTAGCAATATTACTTCCCAGCACATTACCTATGGCAATATCTGCCGAACCTTTCACAGCAGCATAAATATTGATAGCCAATTCGGGTGCCGACGTACCAAATCCAACAATAGTAAGACCAATGACTAAATCAGAAATCCCATAACTTTTTGCAATAGAAGAGGCCCCATTTACTAACCAGTTAGCCCCTAATATTATCATTGTGAGACCTATAAGCAAAAATAGATAATCCATGAAACTAGGTTAAAATATGGCGCAATTTTACGTTTTTTTAAGACCAATTCAAAACAAAAAAAAAGCAAGGGATTTGACAAATTTAAAATTTGTCAAATCAAAAGTTGATTCTTCAACGTCATTCGGACGAAGCAGGTCTTATGTCAATACGTTATCATACTCTATTGCGCAGATCCGGTATTGGGTATTTCCCCCCTCTTTGCAACGCAGAGAGGGGCCGGGGGTGAGTCTATAAACGAGATTCCCGATATTCATCAAATTATCGAAAGATCAATACTGGTCTTCAATTCCGTGACGTCTTATATTATCTTCACGTCATTCGGACGAAGCAGGTCTTATGTCAATACGTTATCATACTCTATTGCGCAGATCCGGTATTGAGTATTTCCCCCCTCTTTGCAACGCAGAGAGGGGCCGGGGGTGAGTCTATAAACGAGATTCCGGATATTCATCAAATTAT
>PHDH01000149.1 GCA_002840935.1 Bacteroidetes bacterium HGW-Bacteroidetes-21
AAAAATCAATAGTGACTTTTCGTCTGGGTAGGAAAAAAATAAGATTAAGAAGAGCTAGTCCTATCCCTTTCAGATAGGTTCCGAAAAAAGACGGGGTTTTACCATTCTTAGCTTTAGACCACATACTCCCCCATAATCCATCAATACGAACTCCAATGACCCGGGTGTTTTCGGGTAGCTTTCCAACAATGGTCCAGGCACTTTTTTTATTAATAATTCTTTCGGTTCCATCGACAGATAATTGCCCGGATGGATAAAGAATAACATGCTTTCCTTCCTCAAGTCCTTTGCAAACATTTTCTGTGATCGACTGAAGAACGCTTGTGTCTCTTTTACCCGATGAAGGGTCGGCAACAGGTATGGTTCCGTATGAATTTAGTATTTGTTTCAGAACTGGAGCTTTGGTGTAAAGTTCGGAGACAACAGGTACTACACGGATGTATTTTCTAAGGAAGCAAAAAGTAATCTGTGGGTCAACAATTGCTTGATGGTTTGATAAAAAAAATTTTGTACCCGGAGCTTGTACCAAATCTATTCCAGAGATTTTTACCCGGTAACGGAGCTGAAGCAGGCAGCGGTATATGATGATCAGATATTTCAACTTTATTTAGGGGCTGAGTTATTCATTTTTTTTCTAAAAATACGCATAGTCGGAACCTGAACTGTCATTAATAGTGTCATTAAAGCAACAATAATAACTAACATTAGAAAAACCGTATTTGTATCTATGGTCATGGAAACAAAGCCGAAAAGTCCAGAGGATATCAGAATAAAAAGAAACGATGTAAAGTTTGAATAGGCAATGATGTCTCCTTGTTTTCTTCCTTTTATCTGGTTTTGAATGTAGGCGCTTAGTGGAACCATGTAAACTCCGCAGAAGAATGCAGCTATAAAGACAAATCCAGTAAAGAACCAACCTGTTGGTTGAAGAAAATAGAGAAGTAAAAGACTGACAATCATTCCTATTCCCCCTATGGGAGTGAGTCGTACGGCAATTCTGCCACGGGAAAGAATGCCAGTAATATAACTGCCTAGTCCAATTCCTATAGCTGCAAAGGTCATTACTATGCCGGTTTCCGTATTTGTCATGTGAAGGGTATTAGGGCAGTGAACCATCAGATTCATTTGAATCAGGTTGCCTATCATCCAGAAAGTTGCCAGACCTGCAATAACCGCATTGGTTCCTTGCATGGCCGAAGCCCATTTGTAACTTTTAATAAAAAATAAAACCGGATTTAGCGTCTCTTTTTCAGTTTTATCTTCGGGTTCTTCGGCAACTTTTAGTTTATAAATGGAAAATAATGCAAGCAAAGAAGAAAATACCGATATGCCGGATAAAAGTATAATATCAAAATGATCAGAGATAAGAGAAGCTGCTAACGTTCCTAATAATACACCAAAAAAAGTAAGCATTTCTAAAGTGCCGGTGCCGTACGAAATTCCTTTTTCGCCGTCAATATCTCTGATAAGTCCGTATTTTGAAGGTGAAAATAAAGTGCTGATCAGTCCAAGAATAAAAATACCGGTCATAACCATGGTAAGGTTTTGAAAGTAGAATCCTGTGATACTGAAAATAAATACTGGAATTTCAGCGAGCTTGGCAAGAACCATAATTCTTTTTTTAGAATACCATTTTGCCAGACGACCGCCCAATGGGGAGAAGAGAACATAGGATACGACATAAAGTCCCGAAGCCAGTGTGACAATAAATGAATTGTCTTCTCCTTTTCCAGACACCCACCCAACAGCAACGAAACAAATCAGGTTTTTAATAAAGTTGTTATTAAAAACGCCCAAAAAATTTGTTGCAAAAAGGGGTATCCATCGCATGTTGCAAAAGTAAAAAAAGAAATAAAAAAAACGGGCTTTCGCCCGTTTCTTTATTATCTTTTAATCGATACCGCCCCGGTGAACGTTTTCTCTTCACCTTTCAGGTTCACGATATATACATAAGATCCCATAGGAAGATCGGCTCCATTAAATGTCCCGTCCCATCGTTTGGCAGGGTCTTTATATTCAAGGCCAGTTCCTTCAAATGAAAACAGGATGTCGCCCCAACGATTATAGATTTCGATGGAAACTTCATTATATGCTTCAATGTTCTGAATATCGAAATCATCATTTTTACCATCAGCATTTGGTGTAATCATGTTGGGAATAATAAGCGGCATGTCGATATAGAAAGAATCAATAACAACACAAGAGTTGGCATCTGTTAATGTAAGGTAATAATCTCCGCCACCCAGATTTGCTTGATTCTGTTGATCAGAACCGTTCGACCATAAGTAAGTATATGGAATTTGTCCTCCGGTTGTTACAATATTGATAAAACCACTATTTAAAGCAGGGTCTATTCCATAATCCGCTGTTACTTGTATGCCCAGAGGATTAATGAGAGTGGCAATATAGGGTGTTTGACAACCATTATTGTCGATAATAGTTACAGTATAACTTCCATGCGCAAGATTGGTCGCAATATTCGTTGTGCTTCCGTTGCTCCAGTTATAAGAGTAGGGCAGTGTGCCACCTGTGATAGTAAGCTCAGCCGATCCGGTTGGAGTATTTGCACAAAGAGGATGAGTAATCATTGAAGTAATACTTAATTCCGTAGGCTCCGTAATTACAATATCAGAAATCTGGAACAAACAATTATTGTTGTCGGTAACAGTTACAGAATAAGTTCCGGCTGCAAGACCAGCAATTTGAGCTGTATTGGCAGAATTACTCCATAAATAACTGTATGAGGGAGTTCCTCCGTTGGAGGTAACTGAAATGAGCCCGTCATTATTTCCAAAACATGAAATATTCTGCTGTACAAACGTGCTTTGCAACGTGGTTGCAGGTTCTGTTATTGTTATTGTTGTATCAGTGATACAGAAATTGGCATCGGTAATTGTTACTGAGTAATTTCCTGCTGCAAGTCCACTGGCGGTATCGTTGTTTAAGCTGATGTCGTGCGACCAAATAAAGGTAAAAGGAGCTGTGCCACCCGTCATACTGACAGTTACTTCGCCGTCGTTACCACCTTGACAATTTACAGCAGTGTTTTGTAATACCGTAATGGTTCCGGCATTTTGGCTGCCAACGGTTACACTGGATGTAGCAGAGCAACCATTCTGATCACTAACAGTAACGTCATATGAACCGGCTGATAATCCTGTTATAGTATCATTTATAGAGCCATTAGACCAAAGGAAACTATAGCCAGGTATTCCTCCGGTAGCTGATACATAAGCTTCTCCATTCGCTGCACTACAAGTTGAATTATTAGAAGAAGTTGACGGAACAACAAGTGTGGGTTCGTTTACTGTTACGTTACTTATATCGGTGCATCCGTGTGCGTCAGTGACTGTAACGTGATATGTGCCAGCACTTAATGCGCTTGCTGTGTCGTTTGCCGATACGGGATTGTTATCCCATATAAAGTTATAAGGTAATGTCCCGCCAGAAGCCGAAGCAACAGCCAATCCGTTGGAACCTCCGTTACAGGATGGACTAGTGGGTTCTGCAATGGCTGAATTGAGTTCAAGTGGTTCAGTGAAAATGCCATCGAATAAACGAACACAACTGTTGGCGTCGGTTACAGTAAGATAGTAATGACCTGCTCCGATATTTACTAAAGAACTCGTTGAGCCAACAGAATTTCCTAAAGCATCTTCCCAATGATATAAATAACCGGGTGTACCTCCGCTAATGTTTAGGGATAAGGAACCATCGGTTAGTCCATAACATGAAATAGAATCAAGGGATGCTAGTTGAAGTGTGATTTGACTTGGAGATGTTATGTCTACTGATGTGAAAGTTACGCATCCTACATTGTCATTCACGGTAATGTAGTAGGTGCCTGAAGGCAGGTTAGAGATTTGATCAACGGTTGCTCCTGTAGACCATGTAATTGTATATGGTGTGATGCCACCGGAAATACTTGCAGTTACAGTTCCTAAACTATCAGCAAAACAGAGATTGTTGGTCTGATTAGTAAAAGCTATAGCTGGGGCTCCAATATCAGATACGCTAAAGAATTTAACATATTCGCACATTTTGGCATCTGTAATTGTTACGTAATAGGTAGATGAAGCAAGTGTTCCTACTGTAGCTGTTGTTGCTCCGCCTGTCTGGCTATCCCAAAGATAGGTATATCCAGGTGTTCCGCCTGTAGGTGTAATGGTAATGTCGCCATCACTGAGTCCGCAATGGGCATCATTTATTATAGAAGTTACAGAGACATTGGTAGGTTGATATAATGTAGTATTGCTGGTTGAAGTACAGTTGTTAGCATCTGTAAGAGTTACTGTATAGTTGCCAATAGCAATATTGTTAATGTTTTGTGTAATGCCTCCGTTTGACCAAAGGAAAGTGTATGGGGATGTTCCTCCGATAGGGTTGGTACTGATATATCCGGTTGAAGTTCCAAAGCAGTTTACGGAGTCAGGAGAGATGTTTATTACAATAGGATCGGGTTGGCTAATTACAATATAGCCTATGGATGTACACATGTTGGCATCGGTTACTGTTACTGAATGCGACCCAGCAGAGAGTCCTCCTGTTGTTGCGACAGAGCTACCGTTCGACCAATGATAAAAATAAACGGGAGTTCCGCCACTTGCTGTTACAGAAACATTTCCATTATTTCCTCCGGGGCAGCTTACATTACTGTTTATAGAAGTTGTTGCTAAAATGGGAGTCGGTTCTGTAATGGTTACGTTGGCAGTGGCTGTACACAAATGACTATCTGTTACAGTTACTGTGTATGTGCCAGCACTGACAGAAATAATACTGGATGTTGTAGCAGCATTACTCCAAATATATGTATATGGTATCGTTCCACCAGTGACATTTGAAACAGCCTGTCCATTGGCTCCTCCATTACAGGAAACGTTTCCGGCTGAAGGAATAGTGGCTACTAAGCTGGCAGGTTGTGTAATGCTAACTGAAGTAGTGGCAGTACAATTATTATTATCTCTTACAGTCACGGTATATGTGCCGGCAGCAAGTCCTGTGTTTGATGCATTTGAATTGCTGTTCGACCAAATATAGGTATATGGCGCTGTTCCTCCCGATGCGTTTACAGAAGTTGCTCCATCACTTAAGCCATTACACGATACGGCTGTATTGGATCCAATGACTGCGCTCACAGCGGATGGTTGTGTTAATGAAACAGAACTAGTGGTTGTGCAAGAATGTGAATCAGTTGTTGTTACGGTGAAAGTTCCTGCTCCTAAGTTTACTGCGTTTGCAGCAGTTTGACCATTCGACCATAAATAAGTATACGTTGGAGATCCTCCGGAAGCAGCAACTGTAGCACTACCTGAACTGGCTCCATTACACAATGGATTTGTACTACCAATTATCGAAGAGGTTAATTGTGTAGGTTGTGTAATGTTGATAGAAACGGTTGCTTTACATCCTAAAGCATCTGTTACCGTGGCTGAATATGTGCCAGCAGTCAGTGCGCTGACAGATGTTGAAGTGTTACCCGTTGACCACAGATAAGAATAGGAAGGTGTTCCTCCCGACGCCGAAACAGCAGCCGCTCCGTTATTGCCTCCAAAACAATTGACCATTGTCGAAGATGTTAATGAAAGGGAAGGTGCTCCTGTATTACTTACATTGGCTGAAGAAGTTGAACTGCAAGAATTATTATCTGTTACGGTTACATTATAGCTTCCCGAAGGGATACCACTGATAGTGGCTGTTGAACCTCCATTTGACCAATGATAGGTATATGGTGTTGTTCCACCGCTTACGCCGACTGTGGCCGATCCATTAGTTCCTCCGCATGTTGCGGGGGTCGAACTAGGTGTTAATGCCATTGCTGAAGGTTGACCAACAGAGCTTGTAACAACTTTAGTACAACCACGGGTATCACTTACAGTAACGGTATATGATCCTGCACTTAAACCGGATGCTGTTTGTGCCGTCTGACCCGAAGGAAACCATGAATAAGTATAGGTTGGTGTCCCTCCCGAAGGATTCGCTGTTAATGAACCATTAGAGCCACCATTACAACTGGTATTGACACTACTTACTGTCGCGTTTAATACGGAAGGTGCTGTGATGGTTTGTGTATTTGTTCGTGTACAACCTGCTGCATCTGTTACAGTTACTGTATATGTGTTGGCTGCTAGTCCACTAATGCTAGCGGTTGTTCCACCATTTGACCATAAATAGGTGTAGTTTGGTGTCCCTCCGGAAGGAGCCGCAGTGGCTGTTCCATTCGAACCTCCAAAGCAACTAACGTTGGTTCCTGACATGGTCACAGTAATTTGTGTAGGCTGACTGATTAAAGCTGAGCCGGTTGTGGTACAGCCTCTGGAATCTGTAATGGTAACGCCATAAGTGGCGGCTGGAAGTCCTGAGATAGTTGCCCCTGTTCCACTATTCGACCATAAATAGCTATATCCTGCTGTTCCCCCCGAAGGTGTTGCTGTTGCCGTTCCTGTGGAACTTCCGTAACAAGCTACGTTTGTTTTGGCGACTGAAACAGAAAGAGTTGTAGGTTGGGTGATTGTTACCGTTTTAATATCTTTACATAAGCCACCTGCATCTGATACAGTTACTGTATATGTTCCTGCAGTAAGACCAGTGACAGGTCCAGTTGTTGCTCCATTGCTCCACAAATACGTATATGGAGCTGTTCCTCCGCTTCCGGTTGCTGTGGCTGAACCATTGTTGCCACCATTACAACTTACATTTGTATTTACTATAGCAGTTCCAACAACTCCCGAAACAGTAAAGTTCAGGGTTTGTGAACCTGTGGGTTTACTACAGATATCTTCAACCGAATTGGCTACAAGACTTATAGTGTAGGTGCCTCCCGCTGTTAAAGCAGGGCTTACAGTTAACATAAAGTTTCTATCATAGTTCCCCCCAGAGGCACAGGTCGCACTATAGGCCTGAATACATGTGTAGGGTCCTCCCGGTCCTGTTATCGTAAAGTCGCTCGGTTGTACCGTACTACATTTAATGTTTTCATTAAACCGAATTCCTATCTGATTTTGTCCACAGGCAGGACTGGATGTAATGGATTGTAAGTCGGGAGAGTCGTTGTCGACAATTTGAGCTGTTCCTCCAAAGGTAATGGAGTAGCCTGACTGTGTAGATGAAAAGTTACTTACATTAACTACGTATATTTGCCCGGCGGTTACATTTAAAGCCGCATTATATCTGGAACATACAGCGGGATCGCCATATTCGCAAGTTTGTGGATCACCTCCTGTTGGGCCGGTTGAGCCTGCTAAACCGCAGAAATTACAACTGGCTTGTGTAGCTGCATTATTTGTAAGAATGTCAGAACAGCTATAATTAGTAACGTTATATACGGCCCAGTCATAATCGTCACCAGAAGAAACGGGATTGATCGTAAAACTTACTGTTCCACTATTTTGAACAGTGAATGTATACCATACATCGTTCAATTCGCCATCAAGAAGGCAGTTGCCGGGGCAGTTATTGGTAGAGTTGGCTCCTGCATAATCAGGAATTTCATTATAGTAATTACCCTGACCTACATACGAGTTTGGATTGCTGTATGTCTGGAAACACAATGGAATCGCTCCACGGCAATCCTGATTGGTTGGAGGTAATCCCGCTGAGCAGGAGGTGCAAGCCCACTGTAAAGTCATTGCTGTTGTGTTACTGGTACAGTTAAACTGACTAAGTAAAACATGAACAGTTCCTGTAAAAGTAGCCGTCCAGGTAATAGTGGATTGAGTTCCGCAAGCATCATCGCTATAGGCGTATGATGTTGTATGCGCCGTATTCCATAAGGTGAGCTGAGTGTCAAAATCAGTGTCGCCACATGTTGTCCAGGTGTATGTTTGACCGGATGTTACACTATATGCCGCCCATTCACTACCATAAACCACCGTACTGACAGTTACCAATGTGGGCGATGTAGTAGATTGTGTTGTAGAAGGATATTGTGACCCAAAGTTTGAACACTGTGAAAAGCCTTTGCTACTAAAAAGCAGACTGATAGAAACTATTGAAAGGAATATAATTTTTTTCATATCTATTCAGTTTTTGACTTAAAAAAAATATTTGAACCTTTTTGAGCTTTTTCTTTTTGCTCCATTTCAGTTAGCTCTTTGGGTGCTGGTTGTATTTCCTGATATGCGTCGGGGAAAAACTCTATCCATATGGACTTAGCTACACTATATGCTTTTTCCTCTTTTTGCTTATCCTGATAATAAAGCTTTTCGGGTTTCTTGTCACTGTAATAATCAGCCGCGGGAAAATCGAATAAAGTATAGGCTTTATAATATTCTTCTTTCGAAAATGTAGCTTCAGTAATTTTTCCTGCTTTAATACCCGAATTGGATTTTAACATAGCTCTGATAGCTTCCGCATTAATTGGCGTCTCAGAAAAAATGAAAACTGATCCGTCGATTTTTACCCGGGCAAGCAAAACATCAGGCTGATTATTGATTAAACCTTGAAGATATCTTGTATTGTCAGGACCAGAGTTGCCCTCAATTTTTAATGTGTACATCTTTAATGCCCCTGCATTTATTGTCCACTGTGACTTTGCTGTCCAGGCGGCCAGTAAAATCAGTAAAATCAAGGATAGTTTAATTACTCTCATATGCAAAATTTTAGGTTAGACGGTTTTTTATTTATTAAGGTTGTTTTTTAGAAATAATTTTTCAAAATCTTCCCAAGTGGAAGGAATGTCGTTAATGCTGACATAATTAAACTTGAGTTGGGTCTCCAATATAATTCTGAGGTAATGGGCATCGAACAAAGGAGAAGTATTTAGTTTAATGACAATCTTGTTTTTGCCGTAATTATTGATTGAGAATGTGTTGACTCCCTTTTTTCTGAATAGCAGCGTTTCGATATATTCTTTTTTTTCATCTATGGTCGAACCACTGACATAAAACTCAACTGTTTGCACGTTTGCTTCGCTTTTTTGAAAAAGTAAATCGTTTTCAGTATAAAAGAGACAAACAAGACTGTCTTCCTGCTGATTATTTGATGCTAATGAGGGAAGTGAAAATGAGACGAAAAAACATAATAGTATCCACAATTTCCACCGCTCTCCTATGAATAGAAAAGCAGGAAAACCAGTATAAATACTCGTCAAACATTTCAATGTGTTGACTTTGTTTTTACTGTTGTTCATGGCCTATTAAAGTGTAAAATTAAAAAAAACTATGAAAATCACAAAAAAAAAATGAAAATCATCTATTCTACGTGATACCTTTGGTATAAGGTTTCATATTTTTTTGATTTTTCAATGTTCTTTGTTTGAAAATAATACCTCGAAAGTCCATATAAAAGGTTGGGATTATTAGGGTTTCTGAGTATGGCCTGTTCCCAAAAATTAACAGCGTTTACCGTGTCTTTTTGCAATAAATAATAATTCCCAGTTTGAATACATGGTTTATCACTTAGGGTATCTAATTGACCCGATTTTATGGCATAGTTTATGGCTTTGCTCAAGTTGTTTTTGTAGGCGCTTATTTCGGCTAATCCAAGATAAACTTCTGCATTGAGCGAGTCTATAGCTATCAACCGTTCGAAATATTGCTCAGCCTGAACCGGGTTTTTTAACGCCAGTTCACTGTGACCTGCATTCAATAAGGCTTCGGGGTATTCGGGCGAATAGTCCAGTGCTTTTTTGAAATAAAACAAGGCAGAATCAGGACGATTTAAAAAGTTCAGATATAAAATCCCCATGTTATTATAGGAACTAAAATATTCGGGTGAAATTTCAACAGACTTCTTGTAATGTTTTATAATATTCCTAATGGCATCGG
>PHDH01000150.1 GCA_002840935.1 Bacteroidetes bacterium HGW-Bacteroidetes-21
CAGCGATATAAAGATACAACTTCTTCCTTATACTACCAAGAAAAAAGTGATTTTTCTTAGGTCGAACTCACGTTAATTATTGTTTCAGTTTGATTATTTGAAATACTCACATCGCCAACATTACCTTCAAAAATCCAATTACCTTTTTCAAACTGAGCATTCACCATTTGCAACATCGATATAAAACTAACAATCATAGAAATAAGTAATACTTTAGCCTTCATAACATTTAGTTTGTCAGCAAAAACGAGGCTAATTTCTATTTATTGTTCTTCAATAACAACATTAACAAAAATTAAAAAAAAGAGGCTGTTCATCCGAACAGCCTCTTTAAAAATTAATATAAGTTCAATTAAACATTGAAGTTGGCAGCAAGCCTTTTATAGCTATTATATCTCCATTTAGCATTTTCTTCGGCGGCTTTAAAGAGTTCTTCTGCTTCTTTTGGAAAAGAATGAACCAAAGAAGTAAAACGTACTTCGCTCTTCAAATAATCCTGGAATTTAGTCCAGTCGGGTTCTTTTGAATCAAGCTGGAATGGATTCTTACCTTCTTTTTCAAGTAATGGATTATAGCGGAACATTGACCAGTAACCAGCATCAACTGCAGCTGAAGCCTGATCTTGCGCTTTACCCATTCCATGAACCAAACCATGATTGATACAAGGAGCATAAGCAATAATGATTGAAGGTCCGGGATATGCTTCAGCTTCTTTAATTGCTTTAAAGAATTGCGACTGACTAGCTCCCATAGAAACCTGAGCAACATAAACATAACCATAAGACATGGCCATCATACCCAGATCTTTTTTGCGAACACGTTTACCGGAGGCAGCAAATTTTGCGACAGCACCAATTGGTGTAGATTTTGAAGCCTGGCCACCCGTATTGGAATATACCTCTGTATCAAGAACCAAAAGATTTACATCTTCTCCTGAGGCAATAACGTGATCAAGACCACCAAAACCGATATCATAAGCCCAACCATCACCACCAAAAATCCATACTGATTTCTTCACAAGGTATTGATTCAAACTTTCGATTTCTTTACACCATGGATTGTTTTCTTTTTTAATGGCTGCCAATACTTTTTCGGAAGCAACAACTGATTTTTCAGCGATATCTTTACCTTCGATCCATTCTGCAAAAACAGCTTTGGTTTCGGGTGAAACGGCATCCATGGCTTTATTCATACGATCTGCAATACGATTTCTCATTGCATTAACACCTAAAGCAATACCATAACCGTATTCTGCATTGTCTTCGAAAAGTGAATTAGCCCATGCCACACCATGTCCTTTTTCGTTAGCACGATAAGGAGTTGAAGGAGCTGAGCCACCATAAATTGAAGAACAACCTGTTGCATTAGCGACAATCATACGATCACCAAAAAGCTGGGTGATGTTCTTAATATAAGGTGTTTCTCCGCAACCGGCACAAGCCCCTGAGAACTCAAATAAAGGCTGTGCAAACTGACTGTTTTTCACAGTTTTGTATTTGTCAACCAGATGATCTTTGTAACTTACTTTTTCGACCATGTAATTCCATGTGTCAGCCTCTTGCATTTGAGTATCGAGAGGTTTCAATTCCAAAGCTTTGGTCTTCGAAGGACAAGTATCCACGCAATTTCCGCAACCTGTACAATCAAGAACACTAACCTGAATACGGAATTTTAGACCTGCAAGTTCTTTGCCATTGGCCTCAACAAACTGTGTTCCGGCAGGAGCACTCTGTGCTTCTTCACCACTTAAAAGGAAAGGACGGATAGCAGCATGAGGACAAACAAATGCACACTGATTACACTGAATACAATTACCATGTATCCACTCAGGGACATTTACTGCAATACCACGTTTTTCGTAAATAGTAGTTCCAGCGGGAAAAGTTCCATCTTCACGATCGGTAAAAACACTGACGGGAAGATCATCACCTCTAAGGGTATTGATAGGATCAACTACTTTAGTAATAAATTCGGGTTTACTTGAATCAATGACATGTGTTTCGGCAGTGAGATTTTTCCATTCTACAGGTACTGAAACCTGATGTACTCTATCGCCAGCATCAACAGCAGCATAATTCATTTGTACGATTTCTTCTCCTTTTCTGCCATACGATTTTTCGATAGCATACTTCATACTTTTTACAGCCGCATCGTAAGGAATTACACCAGACACTTTAAAATAAGCAGCTTGCATAATGGTATTGGTTCTTCCACCAAGTCCAATTTCCTGAGCAATTTCTGTTGCATTGATGATATAAAATTTAATATCGTTTTCGGCGATATATTTCTTCATGCTTGCTGGCAGTTTATCTTTGGTTTCCTGCTCGCCCCAGATACTGTTAAGAAGGAATGTTCCACCTTTTTTCAGTCCTTTAAGCATATCATATTTGTCGAGATATGAAATCACATGACATGCTACAAAATCAGGTGAAATAACCAAATAGGGAGCGCGAATGGGTTTTTCACCAAAACGAAGGTGAGAAACAGTGATACCGCCTGATTTTTTTGAATCGTAAGCAAAATAAGCCTGTGCATATAAATCGGTATTCTCTCCGATAATTTTAATGGAGTTTTTATTGGCACCTACTGTTCCGTCAGCACCCAGACCATAGAATTTGGCTTCGAATGTTCCTTTAGGAGAAACACTGATTTCGGGAGTTAAAGGCAAACTGTGGAAAGTAACATCATCAACAATACCAATAGTGAAACCATTTTTAGGCTCATTCATTTTAAGATTGTCGTAAACAGCAATAATTTGTGAAGGAGTTGTGTCTTTTGAACTCAGTCCATAACGACCACCAATAATTATAGGAGCATTGGCCTGATTATAGAACATATTTTTCACATCAAGATACATAGGTTCGCCTTCTGCTCCTGGCTCTTTAGTGCGATCAAGAACAGCTATTCTCTTCACGGATGAAGGGAATACTTTCATGAAATATTTGGAAGAGAAAGGACGATACAAATGGCAAGTAATTAAACCTACTTTTTCGCCTTTAGCTCTCATATAATCAATCGTTTCGCGAATGGTCTCTGTGACTGAACCCATAGCAACGATGATATTTTCTGCTTGAGGATCACCATAATAAGTAAATGGGTGATATTCTCTTCCTGTTATTTGGCTCATTTCATTCATATATGACTCAACCATATCAGGAACTGCATCATAGAATTTATTGCTGGCTTCACGAGCCTGGAAGAAAATATCAGGATTTTGAGCTGTACCACGAGTCACAGGATGCTCAGGATTCAGAGCTCTGTCGCGGAATGCCTGAATTGACTTCATATCAACCAAAGGCATTATTTCTTCGTTATCAAAATACTCAACTTTCTGAATTTCGTGTGAAGTACGGAAACCATCGAAGAAATGTAAAAATGGAACTCTCGATTTAATAGCTGTTAAATGAGCAACAGCTGCTAAATCCATAATTTCCTGTACACTTCCGGTAGCCAGTAATGCAAAACCTGTGTTACGGGCAGCCATTACATCACCGTGATCACCAAAAATTGATAATGCCTGTGCAGCAACTGTACGTGCACTTACATGAAAAACTGCAGGTAATAATTCTCCAGCCATTTTATACATGTTAGGAATCATCAGCAATAATCCCTGTGAAGCGGTATATGTTGTAACCAATGAACCCGCCTGAAGACCTCCATGAACTGCACCGGCAGCACCAGCTTCCGATTGCATCTCAGCAACTTTTACGGTTTCTCCGAATAGGTTTTTTCTACCATAAGCTGCCCATTCATCCACATTCTCGGCCATATTGGACGAAGGAGTAATAGGATAAATACAGGCAAGTTCACTGAACATATATGCAACATGTGCTGCTGCATGATTACCATCACAGGTAATAAATTTTTTTTGTTTTGCCATAACTGTTAAATTGTTAAATATTTAGATTCTAAAAGGATGTTTTTTTTTACTGATGCGAATATAATATAAAATATAGAATAATTTTATGTTTTTAAAGAGGTTTCAAGAAAATTGATGAAAAGGATTAAAATGACTTTATCCACTAATATGTTATAGATTGATTTTTGATTATTATTTAGAAATTTTATTCGAATACTATCATGTTGTAAAAATACATAACCCACAAAGGACACTATGATTTCACAAAGGATACAATTTATTCAAAGAATCCTTGTGTTCCTTGTGCTTTCCTTGTGTACCTTGTGGTTGAAAATTCCTTAACCGCAAAGGACGCTAATATTACACAAAGGACACTATTTACCTAAAGAATCCTTGTGTGCCTTGTGCTTTCCTTGTGTGCCTTGTGGTTGAAAATTCCTTAACCGCAAAGGACACTATGATTTCACAAAGGATACAATTTATTCAAAGAATCCTTGTGTGCCTTGTGCATCCCTTGTGAACCTTGTGGTTGAAAACACATTAACCGCAAAGGACACTATGATTTCACAAAGGACACAAAGCAAGACAAAAGAATATGTTCAAGAAATTACTATCTGTTCATCGTTACCAAAAACTCCTCATTGGAAGTACTTTTGGCCAGTTTGTCGCGGATAAACTCCATCGCTTCGACAGGACTCATATCTGCCAAATAGTTTCTCAGTATCCATACCCGACTCAGGAACTCTTTACCATGCAATAAATCTTCACGACGTGTGCTGGATGAAAGAATATCAACAGCAGGATAAACGCGCTTGTTGGCCAACTTACGGTCGAGCTGCAACTCCATATTACCGGTTCCTTTAAATTCCTCGAAAATAACCTCATCCATTCTGGAACCAGTTTCGATCAAGGCTGTTGCTATAATGGAAAGGGAGCCACCACCTTCGATGTTACGGGCTGCTCCAAAAAAACGTTTGGGTTTATGTAGTGCATTTGAATCTACGCCCCCGGTGAGTATCTTTCCGGAAGCAGGTGCCGTAGTATTATAAGCTCTGGCAAGGCGGGTGATTGAGTCAAGTAAAATAACGACATCATGACCACATTCCACTAATCTTTTGGCTTTTTCGAGCACTATATTAGCTATACGAACATGTTTTTCTGCGGGCTCATCAAAAGTCGAAGCAATTACTTCGGCATTTACATTACGAGCCATATCGGTAACTTCTTCGGGGCGTTCATCGACTAGTAATATCATAAGGTATACTTCGGGATGATTAGCTGCAATAGCATTGGCAATATCTTGCAACAAAATTGTTTTACCTGCTTTAGGAGGTGAAACAATCAAACCGCGCTGGCCTTTACCAATAGGGCAAAACAGATCCACCACCCGAGTCGAAAAATTGGCTCGTGAGCCCGACGCGAGGTCGAACTTCTCATTTGGGAACAATGGGGTAAGATGATCAAAAGGAACACGGTCGCGAATAAACTCAGGACTGCGGCCATTAATATCTTCTACTTTAACGAGAGGATAAAATTTTTCACCTTCGCGGGGAGGACGTATAGTTCCGCGTACAGTATCTCCAGGTTTCAGTCCAAAAAGCTTGATCTGACTATTAGACACATAAATATCATCAGGTGAACTTAAATAATTGTAATCTGCCGAGCGCAAAAATCCATATCCTTCATTCATTACCTCAAGAACTCCCGTAGCTAATACAATTCCATCCAGTTCAAAGGTTCTTTCCTGATGCCTTGACTGATTATTTTCACTACGGTAACCGCTATTCTGATTTGGGTTTTGATTTGGGTTTTGGTTAGGATTTTGGTTGGGATTCTGATTAGGATTTTGATTGGGGTTCTGGTTAGGGTTATGGTTGGGATTCTGGTTAGGGTTATTATAACTACGCTGACGATCATTATAAGGAGGACGTTGTTGTTGGTTTTTATGTACAAAGGGTTTCTTTTCGACAGGAGTAACAGGTTCAGGCTTGATTGGCTGTTTTTCTTCAGAAACCTCTGATATCACTTCAGGAATTTCCTCGGCAACATCTTCTGAAGAGTCATTCGACTCAGATTCGTCGGTGCTAATTTCAGCTATTTCTGAAATAACTGATTCGGGTTCGGGAATGACCTCAAACACCGGAACAATTTCTTCGGGAGTAGTACTTATTTCGTCAGTCAAAGGAACTTTTAATGCAGTTTTTTCATCCGATACAGATTTTTCATCCTGAACAACGGGAGCATCTTCAGAAAACAATGACAATTTACCATTAGTAACAGGTTTTTCGTCGCTTTCTATTTTCACATTAGGAGTAAAAAGCTTTATTTTCTCGTAATTTCCGGTACCCACCGTTTTTCTTTTTCTTCTTTTTTGCTGTTCTTCTTTCGAAAGTGTCTCAAGGTCACTTTCTTCGGCTATAGCACTATCTTTCTGCACAGAAGGGGCAACGACTGTCTCTAAAATTTTTTCTATTAAAGCTTCTTTTTTGTAGGATTCAACTCTTTTTATACCGTAATCCTTAGCTACTTTTCTCAAATCAAGAATAAGCAGATTGTTCAATGATTCTTTATCAACCATATTTCTATTTAAAAAGGGGGGATTTGTTCTTTGAAATAATCCTCTGGATTCTTTCTCTCTATCACCTATTCACACTGCAAGTATACAAACTATAAAAAACATTTACAAATTTTGGCTTTCTTTTTTTCAATTCACTTTCCGGTAACACATTATAACCCCTTCATAAATATACAAAACAGAGATATGAATTAAATTTTCTTTCCGTTTAAATTTTAAAAATTGTCATATATATATAATTACATTTCATGGAAATTCATTAGATTTGAAAAAAAAAGTCTATGAAACATTTGTTTACGTTATTATCATTGTTTATTGCCGGTTTTGTGGCAGCACAAACGGTAGTTCCAATAATTCCACAGGAAAGAAATGCCGTACTAGAAGAATATACGGGCATTAAATGTGGCTATTGTCCCGATGGTCATTATCGCGCTAACTTACTTGCCGCAGATAATCCTGGCAGAGTTGTTTTAGTGAATATTCATCAAGGTAGTTTTGCTGTTCCCAGCACAGGTCAGCCTGATTTTCGTACTCCATGGGGAGATGCTCTTGCAACCAACGCGAACATAAGCGGATATCCTTCTGGCACTGTCAATCGTCAGGTTTTTTCTGAATTGAACAGTGGCATTGAGCTGTCAAGAAATCAGTGGACATACGCCGCATCTAAAGTATTCCCTGAACAAAGTCCAGTAAATGTTGCAGCCTGGTCTACCATAGATCTAATCACCCGGGAACTGACGGTTTATGTTGAATTATATTATACAAAAAGCAGTGCTCAGAGTACAAATTATTTGAATGTAGCCCTTTTACAAAATAATGTACTAGGATGGCAGACTGATTATGCCAGTCCAGCTTATCCGGGCGGAAACACCAATAATTACTCCCATAAGCACATTCTTCGCCATTTTCTTACCGGTCAATGGGGAGATGCTATTACCACAACAACAGCAGGTACTTTTGTCACAAAATCATTTACATATACAATTCCTGATGATATGTTAACTATTCCCATTGTTCTCTCTAATTGCGACATTGCTGTATATGTTTCAGAAACACACAATAATATATATACTGGAGTTCAGGCTGCTTTAGGCGACACTGTTACAGGTGAAACCCGAGTTTATGCAGGCAGTCTGGCTGGTCTTTCACCTCAGGCTCAATTGGGAGTTACTAGTGTTTCAAATTCAAACTTCGAATATGAATTAGTAAACGCAATGGATGCAGGACAAAACTTCAGATTGGTTATGGAAACCAACGCACCCGGCGATTGGGCTCACACATATTCAATCAACGGATCTGATTATACCGATACTGCATTTGTAACTGTAACTGCCCTCGATACCATCGGCATTACATTATCAGTCACACCCGGAACCAGTCCCAAATTTGCAAAATACACGCTCACACTAACTTCGGTTGATTATCCATTATCCACTCCTAAAGTATACGAATATTATGTACTTAGCGGTGCAACAGACCTAATTGTTAACGGAAGCGGTGCCTTTGGAGATGGAAACACCTACGATTACACTCAAAAATATATAGATGGTCTGACTTATGCTGGTAACACCAGTTTCGATGTCATACCAGCAGCTGTGATGGAAAAAGCTTCTCAGGCAGGTATACTTTCAGAAGTAAACAATCTCTACCTTAATATTGGATGGACATTCCCCTCATTTACCGACGAAGAAGCAACGGCTATAATCGGTTTCCTTAACGGAGGTGGTAATGTTCTTTGTGCTGGTCAGGATATAGGCTGGGACATTATGAGTGGTGACGGTTACGGAACGACTATTACAAAAAATCTCTTCACCAATTATTTCCACGCTGTTTTCTCCAATGATGGTGCAAGTACAAACACCCCATTGATTCCAACTTCCGATCATATCTTTAAAAATGTGGGTACATCAGCCGTTGTGGATGCTTACGCAGGCAACATTTATCCCGACCAGATCAATCCAAGTACGGGTGCGACCACTATTTTTAAATATTCTACAGCTACTGGTACAAAAAACGCAGGTCTTCGTTATAAAAACAGTACGTATAAAATTGTTTACCTGGGCTTAGGCCTCGAAATGATTTCAAATACCACTGTTTCAAACAATATCATGAAACGTGCTCACGATTGGTTCTACGGATTAATTCTGGATGCACAAATGACCAGCATCGAAAATGCCAATTGCAATACCAGTTGCGACGGACAAATGATCGCTTTACAGACCGAAGGAACCACTCCCGCAGGGTATTTATGGAGTAATAGTGAAACAGATTCTATAGCTTCCGGACTTTGTGCAGGGACATACACAGTAACTATAGGTGATGGCGCTGACACGCTGGTATTATCAGGAACAATCACTGCTCCCCCAGCTCTTGCAGCTACCGGTCATCACACCAATGCCTCATGTCCCACTTGTTCCGACGGTATCGCTTGGGTTACGGCAACCGGCGAAACAGGAAATTACACCTTCCTTTGGAATGATAACGCTGCGACAACCAACGATACTGCCAGTGGACTCCTTCCCGGCACTTACCTTGTAACGGTTACTGATACGGAATGTGGCACAACCCAAACAGCGACTGTTGTTGTTAATGATATGATAAACGTGGAACATGGTATGCTCGACCAGACTATGGTATATCCTAATCCCGCGCAAGACATTCTACATATTACGTTTACTCAGGAAATGGCTGAAATGATCGAAATCTGTGATGTTACAGGAAAAGTCTTGATGACAATAAATGCGCAGAATAAAGAGTTTACTGCCGATATTTCTTCTTTACCCTGCGGTATGTACTTTATTCGCTTAACCGATAAAAATCATACAGCAACCCTCAAATTCCGTGTCGCCAGATAATGTATAAATAAGGTTAAAGATTTTAATTTTTCATGTAAAAAAGGTAGCTTTGTCTACCTTTTTTATTTTATATCATATGAAATTCTGGGATGGCTTTGCGCTAGGTTTTCGCTCATTTTTCAGAGCTTTCGAAATTGTTTTCTCCAGTTGGAAACTGGCCATATTTCTGATAGTTCCAATAATACTCAATATACTTTTATTTTGGGGAGGTAATGAACTCATAGGATCTCTAGCCGATACTACCAGAAACTGGCTCCTGAATACAACAGGGCTTGATCAAACAGAAGAAAGTATTATTTCTTCTATCATCAGTGGTCTGATTGGCTTTTTGTTTAAAATGGTTTTCTTTTTCATTTTTATCTATACTGGCGGTTTTATTTTTTTTT
>PHDH01000151.1 GCA_002840935.1 Bacteroidetes bacterium HGW-Bacteroidetes-21
CCATAAAGCCCTGTTCAGAGAACTGAACAGGGCTCAATAATTCGAAAGAGATTATTTTACACGCAAATTATATAACCGTTTTCGCCATTTCTTTTGCTAATCTTCACTTGTTGAGAAGCTTTTGAAAGTAATTATGTTGCTTTCTAAAGCAAATTAAATGAGTATCTCACTTTGTATTTTTTGCCTACGCTAAGGTCGTAGGGACACATTCTGACATCGGATAAGCTTTCAAGTACATAATCAGAAAGGGTTTGATCTGTGCCAAAATACTCTTCAACTTTGAGTAATCCTTTTTCGGTGACTTTAAAAACTACATCTACATATCCCTCAATGTTATATTTAAAAGCTTGTTCAGGGTATACATTGATTGAGGAAATGTGCTTTTTTACGTTGTCTGGAAAAATGACTTCTGGTTCTGATGCTTTAAGAATAATTCCTGTCATCAGCAAACCTATAATTAGAATGATTGTTTTCATAATTTATTTTTTTACAAAGATATGTTATTTAGAATCGTTATAAATAATATAATTCTTAATAAATGATAAAAAGGCTAAAACAAACTTATTTATTTTTTTTACTCTAAAGCAGTATAAAAATCTTTTCTGTATGTTTCACCCACCGGGATACGTTTACCATTGATTAGAATCCTGTCGCGTTCAACACTTTCGATTTTTGAAAGGGAGACAATATAAGATTTATGTACTCGAATAAATGACCCATGAGGTAATTGTGTCATCATTTGGGCGAAATTCATCAGGGTCATGATGCCTCCGGTCTTTGTGATAATGTGCAAATAGTCTTTCATCCCTTCAACGTAAAGAATATCGTCCAGCATAATACGTTGCATTCTATATTCTGTTTTTACGAATATAAAGCTTGGAGTAACTACATTTTCGTGTTTTACAGTTACTGGGGATTCTGCATTAAAAACGTCTGCCACTTTGTTGACAGCTTTTAGGAATCTTTCAAAAGAAATGGGCTTCAGAAGGTAATCGCTAATGTTGAGTTCATAGCCTTTTAGGGCGTATTGATCATAGGCTGTTGTTAAAATGATCTTTGGTTTTTTTTGAAGTACATCAATAAGTTGAATCCCTGTTAGATCCTCCATTTGTATGTCGAGGAAAAGTAGGTCAGTATCATTTGTCCTAAGATATGACAAAGCATCTAATGGGTTGGTAAAGGTTTCTGTGAGTTCCAGATAGGGAATTCTGCCAATAAAGGAAGACAGCTTTTCGATAGCGAGGGGTTCGTCGTCAACCACTACGCATTTTATTTTCATTGTATCCATAAGACTGACATGTATTTGTTTTTATCTACAATTTTGTTCTCGTATTTATATCGGTTGGGGTAGATTAATTCAAGACGACGTAACATATTGGAGAGGCCCATTCCTCCTGCTTTATCTGTTTGAATGGGAAAGGCAGGGACAGAATTAATAATACAGAATTCAATGTGTTCGTTTACGTTTAATTGAATCTGTATACCCGGGGTAACAACTCTTTTATCGCAATGTTTTATGGCATTTTCGACTAAAGTAATAAGTAACATGGGGGCAATAGAATATCCCGATCGTTCAATATTGGTATTAAAAGAAATAAATTTATCTCCAAGTCGAAGCGAGTGTAGGTCTATAAAACTTTTCAGGTATTCGGCTTCTTTTTCAACTGGCACAAAATCTGCTGATGCATCGTAGGTTACATAGCGCAGAATTTCTGAAAGTCGGATCAAACTCTCGGATGCTCTTTGTGGATTTGTCTGGATGAGAGAGTCAATGTTATTTAAGGTATTAAATAAAAAGTGTGGATTAATCTGTAGTTTCAGCAAGTTGAGTTCGCTTTGAAGTTGCTGGGTTTCTAGTTTTGTTTTGGCTTGTTGTTCTTTGATCCACAGTTTTGTGAGTTTAATTCCGGCAGCGAGTATTACTACGGTATAAGTTGATACCAGATATACAAAAAGATTAAATCTGAAAAATTCAGCTTTGTCGACTAATTCCGGATAATATAGAGGTATATAGATAAAATAGGCAATTAACTGATTCAGAAAAATGGTAAATAGTGCCAGGAAAACGGTTGAAGCTGCAAAAAGCAAATATCTTTTAGGAATTAGAAATTTTGGGAGTAGTATAAAGATTGTAAAGTATGTTGCAAAAATATCTACAGGAATAAATAGTAGCCCATTGATAAGAACTTCATCAAAAGTGCTTTTTGAATTCACCGTATTAAGAAATGCCCAGAAAAGAAAATACGAAATCCAGAACAACAAGTGAATAGCAATTCTGTGCAAGCGACTTTTATAATCGAATAGAATCATTTTCTTTTTGCTGTAAAGATAATTAAGCTTTAAAATATTTCTGCAAAAAATACACCATCCGGGTTTTTTTATCGACAAAAACAGCCCTTTTTACGTCCAAAAACCACAATTATTTTTACTTTAGATATTCGCATTCTTACCAAAATTTTTCAGATAAAGAAAATGTTCAGTTAGCTTGTTTAAAGAATATTATGCAAATATTTAAGAAAAGTATAGGAATAATTTTATTGTACAAACAGAATGAGCGGATTTCGCAATGATCTGTTAGCTAGGGCGTAAGCAGCGTAAAATCAGGCTGGCCTTTTATTTTTCAAAGTCTGGTATGTAATATTCAGAAAAAGCGTATATTTGCGGGTTAAAAAAAATTAAAGATTAAAACCTTAAAGACTTAATCATGCGTAATAAAGGAGCTATTCAGTTTTTTGCAGTTGCCCTGGCACTTGTCAGTATTTATCAGCTTTCGTTTACTTATTTTACAAGCAATGTTGAAAAAGATGCGAAAGAATTTGCACAGGGTGATCCTGTCAAGGAATATCGTTATCTTGATTCTATTGCCAGCGAACCCGTTTACAATTTTTTCTGGTTAAAAAAATATACCTACAGAGAATGTCAGGAACGTGAAATTAACTTAGGACTTGACCTTAAGGGCGGGATGAACGTTACGCTGGAAGTTTCAGTAATTGACGTGATTAAATCTCTTTCTGGTTATTCGAAAGATACTACTTTCAACAAAGCCCTCGATATGGCTTTAAAAATGCAGGAATCGAGTCAGACAGATTTTGTAACGTTATTTGGAAATGCTTTTAAAGAAATTAATCCTAATGCACGTTTGGCTTCTGTTTTCAGTACCATGGAATTGCGTGACAAGATTACTTTTAAATCAACAGATGAAGAAGTATTGTCTTTTCTGAAAGAAGAAACACAAGCCGCATACGATAATACATTTAATATTCTAAGAAATCGTATCGACCGTTTTGGTGTAACACAGCCTAATATTACCCGTCTGGAAGGTACCGGAAGAGTCCTGATCGAGCTTCCTGGTGTTAAAGAACCCGAACGTGTTCGTAAACTTTTACAAGGAACAGCTAATCTTGAGTTTTGGGAAACTTATGAAAACAAAGATATTTATCAGAATTTTCTCGATGTTAACAAAAAAGTTAAAGAGTTAAATGATTCTAAGTCTGCTGTTAATTCTGATTCTACTAAAACAAGCGGAACGGCACTTGAAATATTAGCTGAGAATTCAACAGACACGACTAAAGCAGCCATTGATACAACAAAGAATATTGTTGACGAATTATTGTCAAAAGATTCCACCGCTGTGCAAGATACCGCTAAAACGCAGGAAGAAGCGATGAAAGATTATCCTTTCTTTGCAGTATTACGTCCTAATGTTAATCAACAGGGCGAACTTATGAAAGGTGCCGGTGTTGGTATTGCACATTATAAAGATACAGCACAGGTAAATGCATATCTCAATCTTCCTCAGATTAAAACCATATTACCACGCGATGCAAGATTTTTGTGGTCATACAAAGCATTAAAAGGAACCGAAGATTATTATGAATTGATTGCAATTCGTGTAACTACACGTGATCAGCGTGCTCCTCTTGATGGGGCTGCAGTATCATCAGCCAGAGCTGAATTTGGACAGTCGGGTGGTTCAAATGCAGAAGTAAGTATGGGAATGAACAGTGAAGGTGCTCAGACATGGGCGCGTTTAACACGTGATAATATAGGTAAACAGATTGCAATTGTTCTTGATAATTATGTTTATAGTTATCCTGTAGTTCAGGCTGAAATAAAAGGAGGTCGTTCTTCTATTACAGGTGATTTCACTATTACCGAAGCACAGGATTTAGCCAACGTACTTAAATCTGGAAAACTTCCAGCACCAGCACGTATAATCGAAGAAGCCATTGTAGGACCTTCTTTGGGTAAAGAGGCCATTAGCTCAGGATTACTTTCGTTTGTCATTGCGTTTCTTATCGTGCTGCTTTATATGATTTTATATTATAATAAAGCGGGTTTAACTGCAAATGTAGCACTTGTGATAAATGTATTATTTATTATGGGAGTACTTGCCTCTCTGGGAGCTGTTTTAACTTTGCCAGGTATAGCGGGTCTTGTTCTAACGCTGGGTATGGCAGTTGATGCTAACGTAATTATTTACGAACGTATACGCGAAGAATTAAGAGCAGGTAAGGGCATTAAACTGGCTGTTAGCGATGGGTATAAGAATGCGTACTCGGCTATTATCGATGGTAACGTTACAACGCTGCTTACCGGGGTTATTCTCTTTATCTTTGGTTCAGGTCCGGTACAGGGTTTTGCAACAACATTAATCATTGGTATTCTTACCTCTCTTTTCTCTAGTATTTTTATTACTCGATTGATTTTTGAATTCTTCCTCAATCGAAATAAAAACATTTCTTATGACAATAAGTTAACTCGTAATTTCCTGATAAATCCGAAATTCGACTTTATCAAGACAAGAAAAATTACTTATGTAATTTCTGGAATACTATTAGTGATTAGTATTTCTTCACTTGCAATACGTGGATTAAATATGGGCGTTGATTTTACCGGAGGACGTACCTATATTGTTCGTTTCGAACAAGATGTTAAGGTGGCAGATATTCAAGCATCACTCAAACCCGAACTCGAAGGTCAGTATGCTGAGGTAAAGACATTTGGTACTAATAATCAGGTGAAAATTACAACTAAGTATTTGATGGATAATAATGATCCTGTATTAAATGTCGACAGTATTGTAGAATCTCGCATATACAAGGGGCTTACTCCTTTTATGAAACAAGGGGTTAGTTTTGACGATTTCTCAGAAAACTATAAATTAAGTTCACAAAAAGTTGGGCCCACCGTAGCTCATGATATTACTATCGCTGCTTTTTGGGCTGTGTTCTTTTCTCTCATTGGAATATTCCTATACATTCTTATCCGTTTCAAAAACTGGAGGTTTAGTCTCGGAGGTGTACTTGCACTTTTCCATGATACAATCATTGTATTAGGTATGTTCTCTTTATTCTATAATCGTTTACCTTTTGCAATGGAAGTTGATCAGGCGTTTATTGCTGCTATCCTGACGGTAATCGGATACTCAATCAACGATACTGTAATCATTTTCGATAGAATCAGAGAGTTTCTGGGATTGTACAAACGCAGAGATAAAAAAGAACTTATTAATGGTGCATTAAACAGTACATTAATCAGAACCATGAATACCTCTTTTACAACCATTTTTGTATTGCTCATTATCTTTATCTTTGGTGGAGAAGTAATCAGAGGATTTATTTTTGCTCTTCTTGTGGGTATTTCTATTGGAACTTATTCCTCATGGTTTATTGCAACACCAATATACTATGACACTGTTAAACGGAAAGAAATTAAAGATTAACACTGTATATTTTAGTGGCAAATAATCTTTTTTTAAAGTTTTTTCCATTTTTATTTGGTCGATTTACAACAATTGATTAATTTTTCCGTCTAATATGATAAACAATTTTGTAAAATGACGCTTCCTGAAAAACCCATAATGGTTCCGGTTGATTTTTCGGAGCTATCTGTTGCTGCAATTCAGCATGCCATGATTTTCGCAAAAACTACCGGGCACGGGATAGTATTAGTGCACATTGTGAGTAAAGATCATGAACTTCCGGCAGCTGAGGCAAAATTGAAGGAATATTGCATTCAGATGGAAGAAAAATTTCAAACGAAGTTTTTATATGCTATCAAGAGAAGTGATTTGTTCAAAGGAATTAAAACGCTTTCTATTGAAATGAACGCTATGATTATTATCATGGGTCTTCATTCAGCAAAAAGAGCGATTAAAGTGATTGTGGGGTCTAATGTGCCTTTTCTTCTTATTCAAATGCCCCCGATTAATGATAGAATTATTGACTTAGTTGTTCCAGTTGATACTGACGATAAAAACCGAATACAATTAAATTGGGTGGCATTCCTGTCGCACTTTTTTAAATGCAATATCAACCTCATTAAACCATTCTTTAAAAGTAAACATAGAGATGAAAAAATGAGAAAGAATATCTTCTTTTATAAGAATGTGCTTGAGAATAAGGGTATAGTTTATGGTATCAGAACTTCAAAAAGAGATCAGAAGTTTAATGATTCAATTTATGATTTTGCACAAGAAATACAGGCCGATTTGATATTCATTATGTCTTATCAGTTTAAAGAATTTATTCTTAAAGCAAATAAGTTCGGAATGAAAATTCCCGTACTCTGTATTAATCCTGCTACTAATTTAAGGTTATTGCCTGGAAAATTCTAGTCCTTAACTTTTATATTCTTACCCGAAGTTGTATCTTGGCTTCGGTCTTTGTCTTCCCATCAATTGCATCTAATCCAGTGCTTATACTTTGTACGTTTGCAAAATAGGTTTGTGATATTCTGAACCACAAATCAATACGTTTGTTAATGGCGTATTTTACATTAAAATACACTCTTGTTCCTTTATCGTAATAGGCAGGTATTGAAAATGAATATAAGATGTCACTTTCGTAGGCGTATAGTCTGCTTTCCCATGAATCTGTGTCGAAAATAGCATAACGGGCCGAAAAAGTTAAAGGTAATTTAGTAGGTTTATACGAAATGTCATGGTAGATCAGAAAACCACGATAGTTCACGTTTGTACGTTTTATAATAGCCCATTCCATTCGATTCTTACATTCTATTGTCCGGCTTACTTTATATGAAATATGAAATCGTATTTTCGTAGTATTCACATCTTCAATACCCGATTGGGTTAAATCGGTAGAAAGCGTATTCTCTGGTTTAATCTCTTGTTTGAAACGCATATTAATGTTAACGTATCTGGAAAGAGCATACTCTGCTTGTACAATATAATCGGTGCCGTGTGAAGGGGCATCAACTCCAAAGCGTAGCCAGGGGAAGAAATACATGTCGTAATAGGCCGAAAGTTTTAACCGATTTGCAGGGTAAAGAATAGTCCCAATATAAAACCCTTTTTCGTTGGAGACGGTTGAATTTTCGCCAAAAGAACTGGCAAAAAGCGCTTGGTAATCCTTTTCGTAATACCTGTGCAACATGGCCATACTCATTTGCGGACTTAGACTAAACATCGCTCCATTAACAGTGGCCATGGCACCATTCTCCGAAATGGCGGTTTCTCCAAAAATAGTAAGATCTCGTATCGAGGCTTGATAATCAATTCCTGCATTTGAATTAGAGCTGCCAGAGAAAGCAAATTGATTGTAGGGTTGTGTGGATTTTACAAGATCGGCACTATAATTATAGGTAATGCCTGTTGCACCGATTTTAAATTTTTTATGATTATATTGAAGATGGGCTCCATAAACGTTTTCAGTAATAGAATGCCGGTCTTCAAGTTCTGAGGGCGTACGGTGAAGTCCACTGGTTTGCAGACTTGATATTTCTAGGGGAGAATTACTGATGGAATCAATTCCAGTCACATTGGCATCCTTATTTTTGTGAGAGAAAAAGATGGTAAAATCAACATCCTTATAGGATAAAGTAGTGCCTCCTCCCCTGAAAAAGAGATTCTCATCAGACCCGGAATAGGGTTTCAGACCCTGGGCTCGTTTACGGATGTCAAGTACCATGGTTGATTTACCATAGCCAAAGCCATTAAATAGCACGAGCCCTTGTCCGAACTGAGCATTAAAATCACCTATTGCAATAGCTTTTGCAGGACCTATTTTTCGAGCAAAAAAATGTGCTGTGTAATAATCAAAACCATTTTTTTGAGTTCCTTTAAAAAATTCTTCTCCGGGATCTTTTTCGGCAGTTACTCCCCAATTAAGATATGACTTATAACTGTATTTGTATTTGGCATATAGTCTTATAGGACTTCCCAGATAACGGGCATTGGGATTGGCTAAGAGTTCTTCTGGAGTGGCATCACTGTATCCTTTAGCTTGCTCTAAAGTGCTTTGACTTCTTAAAAAAACCTGATTGCTTCCGTATTTTAATGCTTGGGAAGGCTTGAATTTTAAAAAAGGTTCGACTTTTTCAACTGTAATAAAAGGGAGTATCATTTTCACCAAATTGGCATTAAATCCTCCCAGATGCACCAATTCGTATACAGTATAAAAAGATCCATACTGATCTCGATAATACAAAATATTTTTCATCTGATACTCTGTAAGAATATATAGTTTCTCCAGATCGCCCATGGTGGCTTCGTTCAGATTTAAGGGATTGGAAAGATAGAAGTTTAAATCTTCATAAATAGATGTGTAATCTAACTCTTGATCGGTAGATGCAGTCACTTCTTCAATAAAATTCTCTATAATATCTTCAGACGTTGAAGATGTCTCTTGAGACAATCCTTTAAGACTGAATAGTAATAGCAAAGCAAAAAGAGGGAACAAATACTTCATGCTATTTACCATTTAACAGATAAACAAATCCAAAATGCGGACTGATGCCAAGAATTTGATGTGTTGTAAAGGCAATATCTGCTCTGATGCGTTTGGTCTTATAGCCAAGTCCAAAACTTATTTCATTTGGATTGGCTGTGATTCCAGAGCGGATGAAAAGTTGATCCATAAATAAATACTCAATTCCAGCTCTAAAAGTCATTTTTGTTTGTATGTCTTTTTCCCCTTCTGTTGTAAGTAGAACTCGTTCAGAAAGTTTTAGGCCGACTCCTAAACGAATAATGGTGGGTAGTCTTTCGTCGTTATAATCGGCAATTTTTGAACGGGTAAGATTAAAAATGTGTGCGCCGATAAAAAAATTATCGTAGGGTTGAGCAAAAAAGCCAATTTCGGCAACAGGAGCGCCGTTGTTGCCATATACATCGCCAAAATGTTTGTTTATATAACCTAGTTGAACACCCAATGAAAAACGTTTCCCAAAAGCTTTTGCAAAACCAACGCCTACCTTACTTTCATTATAAAGTTCGTAGCCAAAATGGGATAGAGTAAGGGCGAAAACCCCAGAAGAAGTGGGATATGCAAATGTTCCAGCCTGTAAGCCAAGTTCAGATAGTCCAAAACGATTTTCAGCAAAAAGTCCAATGGCAGGCTTGTCGAGATAAGCCAAAGCGGCCTGATTGTGATGTGCCGCCCATGGGTCTACGGTGGTGAGGCCACAGCCGGCCATGCCTGCTTGTCGTCCACCCAAAGGGTAGTTCTGTGCATTGCTTGTTGCAAAGACACAGAGTAAGATACAAAGTGCTATAATTCTAACGAACACGGAACTTGAATGAGTGAGTAGATAATTCTTCATTGGCTTTAATAACCTTTTGGGCGAGATTAGATTTGAATGTTTTCATTTTTTCAGAAAGTATGGGATCTCCGGTAGAAATGATTTGTGCTGCGAGTATGGCG
>PHDH01000152.1 GCA_002840935.1 Bacteroidetes bacterium HGW-Bacteroidetes-21
ACAGCAACTCCAGTAGCGTCAGTATTAACAGTAGTTGTGCCAACTGTAACAGCTGCACCTACTATAGGATTAGTTCCATCAGTTACGGTAAAAGTAACAGCATAAACAGGAGTTAATGACATTGAAACAGCTATGGGTAAGTTTGCTCCGCTAACAGAAAAAGCAACACTACTAATTGCATCGTAACCAGTAGCAGTAACGCCATATGTATAATTACCATCAATAAGATTGAAAACAGCAACTCCAGTAGCGTCAGTATTAACAGTAGTTGTGCCAACTGTAACAGCAGCTCCTACAATTGGATTGGCTCCATCAGTTACGGTGAAAGTAACATCATAAGTAGTTGTTGTAGGTATTAGTTCGAATTCAACTGTTACGATTGCGTTAGCAGCAAGAGTTGATAAAGTATAAGTTGTATTAGTATTTGATAAAGGAGTTGTATTAAGAGTCCAGTCTGCAACCTGATAATCTACAGCAGGGGTCGCAGTAAAAACGACGTCTTTACCACCTTCAATGTCGGCTCCATTTAAAATTGCATTCCCGTCCACAGTAGCAGATATGGTTCCATTTGAACCAGTTACACTAAAATTTACAGAATAAACTAAGGTTTCGGTAGCTGTAATTGTAAAACTGTTAGGATAAGCAGAATAAGCAGCAGCATCGTTAACAACCCAGTTAGCAGGGTTAGAAACAAAATCAAGCAACTGAGCTGCGGTGCCAGAAGTGGGTCCATTATATTGATAGTTATCAAGTGCACCAAGATAAATGGCAGTGCTATTCAGAGTTAATGCAGAAGGAATTTCGGACGTGTTTGCATTATCTAAAAACACCCAAGGACTAGCAGAAGCCCAACCCACACCATATAAAAATGTAGGAGTAGCAGCACTACCCTGATAGACTAATAAATTGTCCCCACTGTTAGCTATAGCATAACTTCCAGATGAAGTCCATTCGCCACCAGTTACGCCTGAAAAGGAAACAACTGTTCCTTTTGAAACATTTGCAGCAGCAGTCCATGTTTTAATGCCTTCTCCTGTTCTGAATGACGTTCCATTCCATGCATTATCTGTAAAGTTAATTACAGTTCCTGTCTGAAGATCAATCAATGGAATGAAGTCAAAGTTGTCTGAGCCATCAGCATTCACATTAACAACGACCAAATCGCCGGGGCTCAATGTAGTCTGACCAAAAGAACTGAAGAGTAATGCAAATACTGCTACAGTCAGAGTAAATAGTCTTTTCATGATATTTAAATTAGTTTAAAAAATTACTTTCAAAGATACCACTTTTTGAAATACATCGGGGAGTTTTAGATGTAATTAACACAAAAATAATATGTAAAAGCTTTTACGAAACATATAAAAACAAAAGAGGCTACCTGAATTAACAGGCAGCCTCTTTTAAAAAGAATTATAAATAATTATTCGATCACGATACGATAAACAGCGTTACCGTTATCATTGAAGAATTTTACAAAGTATACACCCTTAGCCTGACTACTAAGATCCATAGTAGCTTCAGTTGACATAACATCATTGCGGAGGATTACTCTTCCATCAACAGTTGTTACAATATAGCTTACAGGTGAAGTTGAATTTACATTAACAATTCCATTACTGGGGTTAGGATATACAGAGAGACCTGCATTAAAACCAGTTTGTGAAACCGAAACATAAATGAAGTTAATAACATTTGAAGTAGCAGTACAACCATTAGCGTCAGTAACAACTACATAGAAGTCACCATCAGCGGTTGGAGTAATTGCTTGATTCACAGAGTCAGTTAAGAGACCTATGGTTTGTTCGAACCACTGATTTCCGGCAACAGCATCAGATACTAAAGAACCGCTCACTTCACTAATAACTACGGGAACTACAGTATAAACAGAGATGTCAATCTGACTGCTAATACCTGTACAACCTGAGGTTACTCCGGCTACAGTAACATAATCACCATCCACAATAGTATTCGAAGTATAAGTATTATTTGCAGAGGCAGCACCCTGAGATACGCCGTTTACAAAGAACTCATAAGCATCGGCACCTGAAGCGGTAAATGTAACTGTTGTACCAGGACAAACAGCAGCTTCATCAACAACAAGTGTTACTGAAGGTGCACCTGGATCAGCCAGAGTTTCTGACAACACGATAGAGCAATTGGTATTCGAAATAGTTACATAATAACTACCTGCGGCAAGTCCAGTTGCTGTTTCAGTTGTTTGAGCGGGAGTAGTACTCCACAGATAAGAATATCCTGTAGTTGCAGCAATACTTCCGTCAGCAGCTCCGCATACGCTGGGCACTGTTGGGGTTAACGTGGCAACAGGAGATTCGTTGATAGTAAGAGTAATTGTAGAAGCAGTAGTACTGGTACAACCGTTTTCAGTAGCGTTTACATAATATGTATAGGTTGCAGCAGCAGTTTCACCTGTAGCAAAGGTCATTCCTGTATTTACCATGTTGGTTAAAGCTACATCATCATACCAGTTCATGGTACCTGTACCGGTTACTGTTAAGTCAGGAACAGTTGTTCCGGTACAAACAGTTTCATTTACTGCAACTGGAGCAGCAGGAATAGCAATAGGATTTGCATTAGCAGTAGCATTTTCGCTAACACAACCATTATCGGTATAAATTGCATTATAATCACCACCTGTTGTAACTGTGATAGTAGGAGTTGTTTCACTGGTGTTCCAAGTGATCGTTCCACTATAGTTTGTCATTACGATATCAGATGATCCGCAATTATCCGTTACAGTTAATGTTGGAGCAGGAAGTGCATCCACAGTCACAGAAACATTAGCAGAAGCAGAACAGTTAGCCGCATTGGTAACTACAACGGTATAGTCTGTACTTACCAAAGGAGATACACTACTTACATTTTGTGTATTAGCTGTAAAACCAACAGGTGTTGAAGTCCATGCATAATTAACTGTTGGATTAACAGAATTAACTAGGACGTTATCAATTGCCCAATACCAAGAGTATGAGCCAGAATAATTAAAGCGAATTTTCACATCGGCTAACCCTGCATAGGCTGACATATCCACAACATGTTCAACAAAAGCTGCTGCGGCACCATCAGTAGCAGTATATTCTACTAAAGTAGCCCAAGTAGAACCATTCCATACTTCAACTCTAGCAAAATCTCCAGCTATATGACGATAATACTGATTAAATGTTAGTTGTAACACATTTAATCCTATTGTACTAAACGATGGAGACTCAAGCAAAGTCGAAGTTGTCCCACCTGATCCCTGATCATCGGAATTCGTCATGTAGAATTGAGAGTTATCATTACTGTGATATACAACAGAACTATAGGTATAACCATCAGCTTGCAATGTCCAATCTGCATCAGCAGGTGTGCCTCCGGTTGAGTTATTTGTGGCTACCCAGTTATTAGTAACTCCATTAAAGTTTTCGTCGAGAAGAACAATAGTACCTGAAGGAGGAGTTGAAGCTAAATCAATAGAACCTCCGCAAGTAACTGCAGTCTGACTGGCTGTAGCTGTAACATTGGCAGGTAATGCGTTAACAGTTACGTCAACAGTTCCAACATTTACGCAACCAGAAACATCAGATGCAGTAACAGTATAAGTAGTTGTAGTAAGCGGGCTGTCAGCAAAAGTAGCAGTTACGTCACCAGTTGACCATACATAGGTATAATCAGTATTTGTACTAGAAACTAAGAGATCGCTTGAAACGCCAGCACAAATCTCGTCAGGAGTTGCGGTTACTGTAATAGCAGTAGGCGCTGTAACAGTGGCAGTGACAGCTGTTCTTGATGACGCACAACTATTAATATAAGTTAAATTATAAAAATAATAATACGTGCTTGTTGTTGTTCCGCCCCATTCTGAAGATGTTACATTGACAGCATCTGAAATATAAGGGAACGAAACTCCCGAACTACCTCTTACTATCACAGCTCCTGCATAAGACTTAATTAACATCCTGTATCCTGTGCCTGAAGCTATATTATAATTTAATGGAATTACATTTGGGGTTGTAGTTCCACCAGCAATTAAAGTAATATTCCCTGTAGAATAAAGCTCAGTTGTTAATGCTGCATCCATAATTTTTATATCCACTGTTCCACCAGTAGTAGCATATAAATCTACACTTGTTAAAGTTACGGGTTCTAACACATCAAAAACAATTCCCCAACTTACAAATGTACTACCTGTTTCTGTAGAAGCGGGTGCAATCTTTCCTGTAGAAACAGGTGCATCTGCTATAGCAGCTTCAACAAAATAATCCGTTGTAGCTGAGATCACAGGAGTAGTAAATGTAGAACCTGTACCAACCAAAGTTCCAGCAGTAGCAGCATCATACCAATTTAATGTAGCACCAGTACTACCAATAGCTTCGAGAGCTACAGTACCAGTTCCGCAACGAGTACCAGCCGTAGTTGAAGTAACTTGAGGATTATTAACTGTAATCATCTCTGCATCGGATGTGAAACAAGCTACGCTGTTAACACTGACTACGAGTTGACCCCAAGTATTCTGAGTAATTGTAGGTGTGGTAAAGTTCAATGCAGTAGCACCCGGAATGTCATTAAAAACAGTTCCATCGAAAGATACCTGCCACTGGAAAGTAGCTGCACCAAATCCTGTAGAAGGACTAGCAGATACATCAGAAGTTCCGCTAACGCAAATTATAGCGGGATCAGCAGTAACAGCGATAGTACCAGGAATAACGGTGACGGTTGTAGTTTCAACATCTGAACAAAGGGTGGATGTATTATTTGCATTACAAGTTAATACATAATCACCAGCTGTTGCAGTTTTTAAATAAACAGTGGTAGCATTGGCTCCGGCAACGTAAGGAACGGTGCAAGTTACATCAGTAAAGAGATTAGCTGCAGGTGCCCATGTATATGAATCATAATCACTTAATGTTGAAGTGACAGATACAGTAGCTACAGCATCATTACAAACCGTTTGACTGGCTGTTAACGAAATTTCTGCTGCGGTAGTAACAGTTGCTACAACAGGTATACGAGGTGAGGAGCATGCACCCTGACCGGCAAATGTAAATGTAGGACGTACAGAGTATGTTGCAAGATTAGAGGCAACGTTTCCGCAAATGTCTGCAGCCGAAGTTGCTGCAGATACATGTGTTTTAATTGAAGACACATAGGTAGTAGCATCCGCTTTCACAGTTCTGTTCATAGTTGCGGTTGAACTGCCGTTTCCATGACAGAATTCAAGAACTATGTTTGACGTGCCATCCCATGTAAAAGGAGTAGTAAAAGTTAAAACATTTATCCCTGTAGTTGGCATTAAAGATGCATTTGTATATACTTCCTGAAATGTTCCACTAGGAACAAAAGTAGTCATGTCAGTTGCGGTGGTTGTTCCAATTTTTACAGAAAGATCTATCATTGGAAGTGTACCCGCATTTGTAACATCTAACGCGACTGAATTAATGTCTCCAGCAACTAGTCCAGCAGCTGAAAGTTCACTAGCCAGAATCAAATGTTGAGCGTGAATATTACTCCATAGTGAATAGAAAGGATTTGAATATGTACTCGAAGTACTAGCACCTGTACCGCTGACAATTGTTGAAGGTACAGCTATTTCAGCAGCCACATAATAAGTAGTTGTAGCTGAAATGACTGGAGTATTAATAGGTGAACCAGTTCCAACGATTGCACCAGCAGTAGCCGCATCATACCAGTTTAAAGTAGTTCCAGTACTACCTGTGGCTTCTAATGCAACAGTACCTGTACCACAACGAGTACCAGATGTAGTTGTTAATACCTCGTTTGTAAATGTAATCTGAACAGGAGTTGAATTAACTGTTTCAGGTCCGTTTGCACAAGTAACAGCACAACGATAATACGTAGCTTCCTGAGGAATTGTAGAATATACTGTATTTGTAGCGCTAGTAATATCTGTATAAGTGGTTCCATCGGTTGAACTCTGCCACTGATAAGTAACACCTGTTCCGGCAGTTGCATTTTGCATGCTCAATCCAACAGTTTCTCCAAAACATATTGAACTTACTGTAGAGAGGGTATTGCCAGGGGCTGGAGTAGTACAAGTATAAGCAGGAGGAGCAAGATTTTCATCAGCACCTAAATCGGGACTGGTTACATCTCTTAATTGTCCGTCAATATCATGTGTAATACCAGCAACAGGAATACCTGTTCCATTCAACATAGAATTTGTAGTATGTAAGTCTGTTAACCCAACAAAAGTAGGATCAACTGACATTGACATCATATCCTGACTAGTACTTGCGGTTTGCCATGCTGCCAATGTAGCCTGGTCGGCAGTATAATAACCGATAAAGTTATTAGTACCTGCGGCATCAACATACAAATCATTATAATTTGAAGTTAATGTTCCACCACCTCTATAAATACAATAACGTTTTGAAGTAGCGCCACCTGCAGACATGTTAGCAAAAACATTGTCTAATAGATTAACTGTACCACCATTTACATAGAAAGCGGTTGATGAAGCATTGGCATCTTCACTTATCAACACTGAGTTGAAAGCAAAATTACCTGTACCAGCTCCACTAACTCCAACAGCTATAGCTCTGATAACCTGTGTGGCGCTGGCAGTAGTAATACCATGATTCAAATCAGAAATCATATTATTAAATACATTGGCAGTATGAGTTGAATTTATATCCGTTCTGATACCGTATACAAGGTTTGTAGTTCCTGTTGAAGAAGTTCCAATACTATATATTTTATTATTAAAGATATTATTCGTGCCTTGTGCACTTTCTAAATAAATACCATACGCTGTATTTCCAGTAGTTGAAACATTTCTTACTACATTATTAGCAATGGTAGCACCACTCTGAGATGTAACACGGATTCCATTACTGGCAGAACCACCGTTACCAATATCATTTGCTGTAGCTGCACCTACCATATTATTTGTAATCATGGTATTCAAATCGGGATAAGTTGAGTTCCCTGTAAGGTAAATACCTGAATAGGAGTTTTCAATCGTATTCGAATAATATGAATTATTTGAATTAGCTCCGGTTGCACTGGTGGGAGTTACAGCAACATTTGAATATATCGCCCTGGTTGCAGTATTTGTTCTGTTTAGAATAATTCTGGCATTACTAATATTGATACTCTGAGCACCATTTGTAGCAGAAAAATTTCTGATATAATAGCCATACTCCAATTGAGTTGTTGTAGTTGTATTGGCTGCGTTTTCCTGAATATCAATACCATCAAAATTAATGTAATCTGCACCGTTAATTGTAATTCCGGCATCAACAGATCCAACGCCAACTCCAGCCATAATCTTAGGATTTGCTAATGAACCGAATCTTTGGAAAGTAATAGTATTTGCAGATGTTCCAGAAGTTGTAATCGCGGGGACCATTTCAGTAAAAGTCAGGCCAGTTAAAACATTGAAAGTGACAGGAGCTGAGATACCTTCAGTATTCAAATAATTTACTGCATCAGTAAATGAGGCAAAGTTATCTGTTCCATTGTGTAATAAGGGATAAGTAGTAGCAAGAGTATTATCAATAGTATATATACCGTGCATAGGTACTGGAGCTTTAGATACAAGAGAAATTTCATCTACGGAGCTTGGAACAGCTCCTGCTGAAGAGTCATCATGCCAAGTAAATATTAATCTAAATGTTGTTCCTGCCAAAGATGCTGGTAAGGTTACAGTTATAGTTGTATAAGCAGTACCATAATTAGCTGCCTGAGCATAAACAAGGGTTGCACCAGTTAATGTTGTACCAGGAGAAGCTGGAGCTGCTGTTGTTGGAGTAAATGTAGTGGGTGCAGTGTATACCATTAATTTATCATAATACGACGAGCCATAAATATCTCCATCTCCTTTAATTTTAAAGGTTAAGGTAATTAAGGATTCACCTGCGGGAACAATAATATCTCTATAAAAATGACTTACTGCTGTAGTAGCATTATCATAAGCATATGTGCTTCCAGCTGTATTTGAGATATATGCACTATTTGCACCTGCAGAAAAAGTAGCAGTGCCAGCAAACCATTGGTTGGTTGCATTATTAACGGCAGTCCAGCCATTGGCGGCTAATCCTGCGCCTGTTTCAAACCCGCCGTCTCCTGTTGGGGAGATCAAAACAGTTTGAGCTTGTATAACACTTCCGATAGCTAAAGCTACTAGAAGCATTAGAAGTTTAATTTTTCTCATAGATTTTGGTTTTGGTTAATATTACGTTTTGGTTTTTTGTTTTTAAAAAGGACAACAAAAGTAAGACAAAATTTAATACAATACAACAACTTTTGTCATGTTTATTCAATTGTCTATTATTTGCTGTTTATTAATACGATACATTAAATTTTACTTACGATTTTTCACCGAGATAACGTTCGGCATCAAGAGCTGCCATGCAACCTGATCCAGCCGCAGTAATAGCCTGACGATAGTGTTTATCCTGAACATCGCCACAGGCAAAGATTCCGGCAACATTGGTCTTGGAAGTACCTGGTACGGTTAGGATGTAACCGGTTTCGTCGGTGTTAATAAAGGGTTTAAAAATGTCGCTGTTGGGCTGATGACCAATAGCCACAAAGAATCCGGTGATATCAATTTTTCTTTCTTCATTCTTTGCATTCAACAGAACAGCCCCGTTTACACCCGACATGTCACCCACAATCTCTTTAGTCTGATGTTCAAAAAGCACTTCAATGTTTGCCGTGCGCATAACCCTTTCTTGCATGGCCTTAGAAGCACGTAAAAAAGGTTTTCTCACGATGAGATATACTTTACTGCATAAGCCCGAAAGATAAGTAGCTTCTTCACAGGCGGTATCCCCGCCCCCAACGACAGCCACAGCCTGACCTTTGTAAAAAAAGCCATCACAAGTAGCGCAAGCGCTAACACCGCTGCCTTTAAAATTCTCTTCAGACGCTAATCCCAGATACTTAGCCGTGGCTCCGGTTGCAATGATCACTGCATCGGCCTCTATCAAATGTTCTTCATCAATCACTACTTTGTGAACGGGTCCCGAAAAATCGACCGATGTGGCAAAGCCCATACGGATATCTGCGCCAAATCGAGAAGCCTGAGATTTCAAATCTTCCATCATTACTGGGCCTGTTACACCTTCGGGGTAACCCGGAAAATTCTCTACTTCTGTTGTAGTTGTCAACTGACCGCCAGGCTGCAACCCTTCGTATAAAACAGGTTTCAAATTAGCTCTGGAGGCATAAATGGCAGCTGTATATCCAGCCGGTCCACTGCCAATAATCAGCACTTTAACTTTTTCGTTTGTTTTAATGCTACCGGTACTTTTATCCGGATTTAATTCAAGGGAGGAAAATAATGCCATATTTAGAATGATTCTTTTTAAACAACAAATATAGGCATAAATCAGCCGTAAAAATGTTAAAATTGATTAAGACTGCCTTTCTTCAACCGGAAAACTACCTGCCTGAAAGATAAGCAGGAATGTCAAGTGTATCCAGAAAAACGCCATAGCCGCCCCAGACTCCCAGTGCATCGTTTGAGATATTGGTTCGTGCTGAAACAGGAGACGAAAATGGGTTACCGTCGGTCATGGCCTGTTGTTCGGTTGAATACCA
>PHDH01000153.1 GCA_002840935.1 Bacteroidetes bacterium HGW-Bacteroidetes-21
AAGAGAAGTCACCCGGAGGCGCTATTGCCATGCTAAAAGAAGGTGTGTTCGACAAGTACAAACCCGACGTGATTCTTGCTCAACATGTTTTTCCTGATCTTCCTGCGGGATTTGCCGGATTTAAGGCGGGTTACTACATGGCTTCGTCCGACGAGATTTATATAACTGTTACTGGTAAGGGCGGACATGGCGCGTTGCCGCACAAACTCAAAGATCCTCTACTGGCATCGGCACATCTGATCACTTCGATGGAGCAGATTAACAGTCGAATACTTAAAGCGGGCAACCCGTCGGTGCTGACTTTTGGTAAGTTTATTGCCAATGGTGCCGTGAATATTATTCCCGATAAAGTGGAGATCGAAGGTACCTTCCGTGCTATGGACGACGACTGGAGGAAAGAAGTACATGCCAAAATAAAAGAAGTTTGCAAAGGAATTTCTCTGACCTTTGGTGTAGAGGCTAAACTTAAAATAGTAGGAGGTTACCCTTCGTTATACAACAACCCCAAAGTGACAGAAAAGGCGCATAAGCTGGCTCAGGAATTCCTTCCAAAAAACAATGCTGTAGACCTGGAAGATATACGCATGACAGCCGAGGATTTTTCATATTTTGGCAAAGCCTATCCCTCGTGTATGTACCGCCTGGGCGTGGGTCATACCGATGGAAAAGCAACTTACCCTTTGCATTCAGCCCAATTTGACATTGACGAAAAAGCATACGAAACCGGGATTGGTTTGATGTATCATATGGTCATGGGTTTTCTGTCTTCTAAAATCTAATCCTGCTGTATGTTTAAGCCAGAAGAAGGCCAAGAATATCCATTTTACGTCGAAAAATTATTAAGTCTTCCCGATGGTTCTTACTTTGTGCTTAATGGTCCGGATGACCGAAAGTATCTGATGGAAAGTCGCTTTTATTCGGACGAATACCAGATAATTCCCGGAACAGAAATTATTTGCAAAGTGGATAAAATAAATTGCACCGGAAAAGTCTTTTTTGAGCCTTTGCATCCCGTGTATCTCGAAGGGGTAGTAGATGTGTTCGAGATTGTGGGTGTTGAAACCCGTCGTTTTAAAAAGTCGGGCGAAGAATACTCCGCTTATTTAGCCATAAGTAATCGTACTAAACATGCTGTAATCCGCCTGCCCGATCAGGAAAAGGAGTGGCAGCTTAGCATAGGAATGAAAGTCAAAGCCCGGGTTAAAAAGACTTCCAAAGGCGAAGTGCATTTGGTGGTGGTAGGTAGTTTTTGAGTTAAAAGGTGTTATTGTAGTATAGATGCTCCTTATAGCAATCTGAAATATTATTAAAAAGGTTTTATATTTCAGCGAAGATACAATCTGAGTTCAGTCAAGGAGGACATGCACTTTCAAGGCTATCTAGTTCCTTTTGATTTTTCCCAAATTTTAATCCAGTTATCATTTTTCCTAGAAAATACTTGAACCTTTGTATATCCACAAAATCCACCACAATTATATCTAATAATAACAATAGCTTTATTTCCTTTAGCATTAAAAATTGGAATTGATATTTCGTAAAATCCTTTTCCATATTTATTACGGTAACCTTCCCAACGATTCTCTATTAATTCTTTTTCGACAATCTTATCAGATATTATAATCATCTTATTTTTAAGTATTTCGTGCCAATATTGATATTTTTCGAAACACATCACCTGATTTTCCATACAATCAATATCCTCTATAGAAAATAAACAGGTATCAAAAATCCTATTAATATCATTTATCTTATAATAATAATCAAAAGACAAAGAAATTGAATCTAAAAGGTATCCTTTGAAAGTAATGGAATCAATATCAATTTGAGATTCAACAAAATCATTAATCAAATTACTATCATAACATACTGTCTTTTGTGCAAATGAGAATCTGCAAAAAGTTGATATTAAAAAAAATACAAAGAAAGTTTTCATTTAATTTTATTAATAAGAATATATTATGTATTTAAAACACAATACAAATATAAAATATTTTAAATAAAGCATTGAAAGGGTTAATCCAAAAAATGTAAGTAATATGGTAGGCTATTCATACGATTAAATTTCATGTTTGTGATTGCTTTTTAAGAATCTTAATAATTTTCTTTCTGTAATATGCAAGTGTTGTAATTATCAGAATGATTGCGGAGTATAAATGAAACAATAGTATAGATCCAAAATTATAATTATTTGTTCTGTATTTTTGAGTGATTGTTTTATTTGAATTTTGTATTCTCGACCATGCAATAAATGCATCAGCAATAGGCAGAGTTCCTAATAAGTATGTTTTTTCATTTTTGGTGGTTATAGGAAATCCAAAACCTTCAATACAATTTGAAATTTTATTGGCAACATTATATTCTCCGAATTTTTTAAAAGTACCTATCGAAACAATTGTACCTGCAAAACTAACATCTAAAATAACCGGTCCAGAATCGATGTCTCCATTACCATATACTCCTTCGGGGTACTCTCTAATGGCAGGTAATGCAAATCGGGAAATGGGAAACTTTTCCATAAAGATTTGAAACTGTTGTTGTGCAAATTCGGGATTAATTTCTGACAAGAAAATGAGCGATAGGCAGATGGAAGATCCTCGGGTACCTTCTATTTTATTGCCTGTTTTGTAATTAGTTGAATGAGGAATGAGTCCCGTTTTTTTATCTACTTTGGATTTAACTTTTATAAGCCAGTTTGATATAATTGTATCATATTCTGACTTAAAAATTTCATCATGTAATTTTAAAGAAGCAACGGCAACAAAAGCATCGGCTGGCCAAGATGAATACCAATAGGATTCAGGAAAAGGACTTTTGGAGTTTGAAAATGCCATGGCTATTTCGTTGCAATTTGAATTAAATTCATGAATTATCCTCGTATCCTTTTCAAATTGACTATCGATAATTTTAGCGAGTAAATAATTCTTCCAGCCCCTATAAAATACGCCATATTCTGGCTTTAAATCAATGTCAAAAATCCTTTTTGCATAGGCAGAGTTAATCTGATTATAGGCATAAATTGCTTCTGTTAATGCATGAATATAGAGGTTAGACTTTTGAGTTTCACTTTTCGCTATTTCAGCCCAGGTCAATCCATATAATGCATGTATAAAAACATATCCTTCTGGATACGAACGTTGCATTTTTCGACCCAAGTCATTGTTTTTTAATTGATTTTCAATGAAATTCAGTTGTAAAATAACATCTTTTTTTGTTTCAACTTCATTTTCAAGGTCAGGACTATAGTGGAGTTTAATATTTATTATCGTTAAAAGACAGAATGATAATACTATTACGATGGAAATTATAATTTTGAATTCTCTGCTCATTGAAAAATGTCTTTTCTTAATGTGATTTGTATATGGCTCCTTTTAGTTTTATTTGTCTGGATTAAAGTGATTTGTAAATTCTTCAACAATTTCAGTCCATTCTGAGTAATAATGATTGAGGTAATTTTCATGTTTCCCAAATATAACGAAAAACAAGATACAATAGTATTCTAAAAAATTTCTATCTTTGTGAACCTAAAACTTTGGATGTTAAAATTTAATTTGGATTTGGTAAAGTAAATAACTTTTGGTGTTCTGCCAAGGTTATCCCTTATTTTGACTCAGGCATAGTATTGTCCGGGTTATTTTCATTTGTATATGTTTATAAATCGGTTGAAGTCTTGCGTAAGGATATTTTGTATTTTTATGTCACTGGTTCAGCCACAAAAATTTAAAATCATGAGTGACGAAAGTAAATCAATTCACGAATTTGACTTCAGTTTAATTTGTGAATATTTTTCAAGTATAGAAAGACAAGGTCCCGGAAGTCCCGAAGTGACCATGAAAGCCCTAAGTTTCGTAGATCATCTTACCAACGATTTTCGTATAGCCGATATTGGTTGCGGAACAGGTGGTCAGACTATGGTACTGGCACAACATATGCCAGGTCAAATTATAGGTATCGACTTGTTTCCTGAATTTATCAGTTTGTTTAACACCCATGCAGCTAATCTGAATTTTCAGGATAGAGTAAAAGGTGTTGTTGGTTCGATGGATAATCTGCCTTTTCGGGATGAGGAATTTGACCTGATTTGGTCTGAAGGAGCTATTTATAATATCGGCTTTGAACGAGGCTTAAACGAATGGCGAAAATTCCTGAAAGTTGGCGGTTATATTGCTGTTTCAGAAGCGTCGTGGTTTACCGATGAACGACCTGCCGAAATTGATGCGTTCTGGAAAGATGCTTATCCAGGGATAGATACTATTCCCAATAAAGTAGCACAGATGCAAAAAGCCGGGTATATTCCTGTGGCTAGTTTTATTCTGCCTGAAAACTGTTGGACTGAGAACTTTTATGTTCCTCAGGTTAAAGCACAGTCGGACTTCCTTAAAAAATATGCAGGAAATAAAACGGCCGAAGAGTTTGTCGCAAACGAGCGACACGAAGCTCAATTGTATAGTGCGTATAAAGACTTCTACGGCTACGTATTTTATATTGGGAAAAAGATTTAACCAATAAATGAAGGATTGTCCCTGGAAAGGACAATCCTTCTAAATCCCAACGCTGAGGGGGTGGAAAGAGAGTACAAGTTCGAAAAAATTGCAACTTAATTTTTATGCTGGCTTTTGTCGGATTTTTTTGTAATATTAGTGTTCTTATTAATTAACTTCTGGAATAAATAAAATTAATTATGGACAAAAAGAATCAAAGGATTGGAATTGCATTATCTGGAGGTGGTGCAAGAGGTGTTGCGCATATAGGTATTCTAAAAGCATTAGAGGAATTCGGGATTAAACCTGCGGTTATTTCAGGGACCAGTGCAGGGGCCATTGCCGGAGCATTTTATTCCAGAGGTTTTACTTTCCCGGAAATAATTAATATTATTAAAAAAGGTCACTTCTTTAGTTTTTCAAATATCCTGATTAAAAAGCAAGGTTTTTTTTCTATGAAAGGTTTTGAAAGTATTTATAAACAATACTTTCCTACCAATACTTTTTCCGATTTGCAAATTCCAGTCTATATTGCTGCCACAGATATTTTAAAAGGAGAAATTGTATATTTTTCATCCGGTGATTTGTCACGATCATTAATGGCATCAAGTTGTATTCCTATAGTTTTTCAGCCAGTTAAGTATTTAGATACTATGTTTGTCGACGGAGGTGTTCTTGACAATCTCCCTATTGAACCCTTACTGAATCAATGCGATAAAATAATTGGAGTCAATGTGAATTCATTTAATAAAGAAGTGAAAGAGATACATTTTAAGAACATTTTCGACCGTAGTTTTCATTTAGCTTTAAGTCATTCGATGCGCGACAAATTCCAAAAATGCCATTTGGTTATCGAACCACCCAATATGACAAAGTATACTATTTTCGACCTGAAAAAAATTGAAGAAATTTTTAATTATGGTTATAATTATGCTCTCTCGATGGAAGATGAGATAAAAAAACTCCTGTAGATAATAATTGTAACCTTGATTTCTAGATTTGTGAAACAAAATCATTTTTAAGGTTTTGTTTCATGATTTGTATTATGTTGAAATAATAAGAAGTATAATGTGCTTTAATCCTCTTTAAAAACGTTTACTTCAAATGGCCAATTATGTTTAAAAAAGCTAGTCTAACTCTTTTTCATTATGTGAATTGACAAAGAGTATAGTTCCTGTTTTTTCGTAGCCACTAAATAAATCAGATTTTTCGTGTTTAAGATTCTCTCCATTAAAACCAATAATTGTTAATCCAGCATCTTTTGATTTTTCGTTAATTAATGCTTTATACGAAATCTCCTGTGTATCTTCAATAATCTGGATATTATTTTCAGTGATAGGAATTCTACCGGTTAATATCAATTCTTCCATTTGCTTTTTAGCTTCTTTAGCCTGACCTTTTTTACATACGTCGAAAATTTTAATGTTGGATTTTTTCCAGTCGGGATGCCCCGAAATTATAAAGCTAAGAAGTATCATCAGGTTGGCATTTTCCGCATCATGCATTCTGATCCATACATGTACATCGCTTTTTTTCAGGATGAGCTTTTTGCTACTAGCTAAAATACAAACGTCGAAATTACCAGCAGTAACCAAAGCATAGTTATCGATAATATCTGCCAGATTCTCCTGTGTTTCTTTATCGTATTCGAAAAGTATTAAGTTGTTTTCCATACCAGAAATACCCGGAACTTGAATTGCCTGAGCAATAGCAGAAGTGTATGATGGTGATATAATGGTATCGATATAGGTGTGATTTTCGATGGAGTTGTAACTGTGAACCAGTTTTGCTAATTCTTCGGCTGCTTGTATTGTTGTAGCTTTTGAATAATAACCCTCAATTCTATGAAGATAGGTCCCAAATCCATATTTATACGAAATCCAGTTCAGGAATTTAAATGCATTATCTCTTTCAAAGGAATCTTTAGAGATACAAATAACGCTTGGTCTCCATTCTGAAGACATTTTTTTATTTCCAGATCTTTGTAAAAATACCTGCAAGTTTCTGTTGATTTGATACATTGCATTGGCAAATATTGATTCAAGTCCTTTTCTGTTTTTATGATACGAATTGATATACAAATACACCAATACCATTAAAATAATTGCTGCAATAGCATAAGGAGCATTGATTTTAAACATAACCCATACGGAGACAACGAATCCTAAAAGCGATAAATACCATTTTGATTTATAGGATGGACGGTATGAGGGAGATGACCCAAAATGATTTAAGAAGGAAATGAGGCATAATGAGCCATATGTCACCATAAAGAACATCGAAATAATTTCTGCTACTGCATTTACATCGCCCAGAGCAACAAAAAACATAGCAATGGCGCAAGTGATAAGGGAAGAGTTAAATGGTTCATTATCTTTAGTTCTTGCTTTCGATAACCAATTATTGATTTTAGATGAAGGAAAGGACTCGTCTCCGGCAAGAGCTTGTAACGTCCTTGGTGCCACCATCACAGAGCCAAGCGCTGATGAAATTGTAGATGCCGCAAGACCTAAAGGAACAATAATTGCTCCGCCTAAAGCAATTTTAGCCATAATGAGTTGATTGTCAGTCAGGTCGAAAGCGCTTGCTGATAACGCCAACTTGTAAACTACAAAAACATAAATAATCATTCCAACAATTGTTGCTGTTGTTGTACCAAATGGAATTGATTTCGCCGGGTTTTTTAAATCTCCCGAAAGACCAACACCGGCAGTCATCCCAGTAAATGCGGGAAAGACAATCGCAAAAACTACAAAAAAATCATCCATGTTTCTAAACTCAGCATTAAATAAATTAAAGCTAGTTGTAGAAGAATATTCTGTTGTCCCAAGGAAAAATAAAATAAGGGATACAAATAATATTACAATAACAATGTAGAGTGCTTTCACTCCCATGTTGGCTCCTTTCGTTAGTATGAGTATCGAAAGAAGTGCCATGGCGGGGATAGATATTATTTGCCGCGGTAGAAAAAGACCAAAGTTGTTCTTCACATATTCAAAGAAAAACTCAAATGATTCGGTAAAAGCAATTACATAAAAAGCGATGCTGATGGATTGAGATAAATATAAGGCAAAGCCAATGGTAGCACCAATGTTGAGCCCAAATGATCTGGAAATAATAAAGTATTCGCCACCGCCTTCCACTCTTTTATTGGTTGCGATTTCTGAAATTGCCATGGCCGTGGGAATTGTCACTAAATGGCCTAAAATCACGATCATTATTACTCCCCAAAAACCTAAAGTGCCAACAGCAAATCCAAATCGTAGAAAGAGTATGGCGCCTAAAATGGTCGAAATAGCTGTGAAAAATACAGGTGCTGTTCCAAATTTCTTTATTTCATTCATGAGCTGATTTAATATTACTCTTTATTCAAGGTCTTTGTTTTGTCTGATATAATATGCAAATCCCTTTGTGGAAATGGAATTTGTATCTTGTTTTTTCTGAATTCTGCATCAACTAAAAATCGTAATTCACTTTTAATATTCTCAACTCTAAATACTTCATTTGTCCAGAAAAACAATTGAAAATCCAGGGAGGATTCTCCAAAATCCAGAAATCTTACAAAAGGTTTTGGATCTGTTGAAATTCTGTTGGACTTTGATGCACATTCCAATAAAACTTTTTCAACTAAATTAGTATCTGAACCATAGGCAACGCCTACTTTTATGTTAAACCGGGTTTTACCTTCTATCAAACTCCAGTTTATGGTGTTTTCGCTAATGAGTTTCGAATTTGGAATGACTACGATAATGTCGTCTCTGGTTTTTAGCTTTGAAGTTCGCAGACCAATTTTTTCTATTCTGCCAACCGTGTTATTTTCAATTTCTAACACATCACCCACTTTAATGTTATGTTCGAAAAGTATGAGTACGCCTGATACATAATCATTAAAAATATGTTGTATTCCCAGCCCCAAACCTACCAAAAGAGCTGCAGAACTGGCTAAGAGTAAGGTTAATTTAAAACCCGCAGAATCAAGAATGATTCCTATGGCAATAATCCAAATAACATATTTTATTATCTGAAATATCGATCTTACACTCCCTTTGTCAATTTTTCCTTTTCTTTCAAATCGATACAAAGAATGTTTGATGATCTTTAAAAGAATGATGGTGAATAGGATAGATATTGCAAGAACAAGCAGAGTGAAAACAGATATTTTTACATTTTCAGTGCTGATAAATGAATAGGCTAATATTTCTTTAAAAGTCATGGGATATTGTTTAATGCCTAAAATATTAATGCAAGATAGAAATAAAAATGCGAATAATTTAAGAGACTGTTTTGATTTACTTTTTATAATGAATTCAATTTGTTAATCACCTGACAAGGAATACCCACACTCAGCGTAGTCCCGAGGCTTCGGGAGTAACTACGCTGTAATATTTTAAACAATTACAATTCACTTAGTTCAATTTTAATTGACAATTCTGCAAAATTTCTAGCACTTGAATATAAATATTCAAAATCATTTTCGACAATGCCTGCTTTGACAGGATTTAAATGAATATAATCTATTCTAGAATCTATCATTTCTTTTGTTGTTAGTTCAACAGCGTGATTTTCATGTGTCCATACCTGATAGTTTTCTGACCTCTTATTGTATTTCGCATAATACCTAAATACCAATAACATCCAATCTTTTCTGCTTTCTTGCTCCGTTTTTATTGTATTTAATATTTGCTTTGATGTATGTTTTTTAAAATCTCTTACAATATCCGACAAAATTAAATCTGTGCTTAATATACAATGTACATGATTAGTCATAATTACAAAGGCATGAACTTTTAATTGTTTTTTCTCAATACAATATTTAAAACTATCTATGATTATTTCTCGATAAACTTGCCTTGAAAAAACATCGACCCAACCAACAATTTGAAAGGTTAAAAAATATATTCCTTGTTGATTTTTTATTTGATATGAATCAGACATATTGCAAAGATATCGATATTTAGAAACTGTTTTGATTTTATTTAACAATTCTGTTAAGCATGAGTCTAATCATAGCCAATTGAATCATTGTTTCG
>PHDH01000154.1 GCA_002840935.1 Bacteroidetes bacterium HGW-Bacteroidetes-21
GAAAAGGCAGAAGCAGGATATCAGAAAGTATATCTTGAAGGATTTGTACATGATTATGAATTAGCTATACGACATGTAGATGGTACAGTTATCCCTGTGTTATACAATGCTTCAGTGTATCATAATGAGTCTGGCGAAGTCGTAGGTGTTTTTGCCGCAGCCAGAGACATATCAGAACAAAAGAGGGCAGAAGCGGAACTCTACAAGCTTAATCATGAGTTGACAAAGATAACCGAAAATCTGATGAGTGCTAATCGCGAACTGGAATCTCAAAAATCCGAGTTGGCTTCGCAATCTGCTGAATTAATGGAGCAAAATGTAGAACTGGAAATGCAGAAAAAGCAGTTGAACGAAGCCAGTCGGTTAAAGACAAACTTTTTGTCGAATATGAGCCACGAATTACGCACACCGCTCAATTCAGTTATTGCTCTTTCGAGCGTGTTAAATCGCCGGTTGGAAAAACAGATTCCCGACGAAGAATATAGCTACATCGAAATTATTGAACGCAACGGAAAGCATCTGCTCACGCTCATAAACGATATTCTGGATATCTCGCGTATTGAGTCGGGCCGGGAGGAAGTTGAAATTTCGAAATTCAACGCTGCCAACCTCATTACGGATGTAGTTTTGATGATTAACCCCCAGGCAAAGCAAAAGGGAATAGACCTGATACATTTGGAAAGCAATGAAGATTTGAGTTTAATAAATGATGAAAATAAATGTCGTCATATTTTGCAGAACGTCATTGGGAATGCGGTTAAGTTTACCAATGCAGGATCGGTTAAGGTGGGTGCGACCATCGAAAATGAAAATATTGTAATTAAAGTTACGGATACTGGAATCGGAATTTCCGAAGAAAATATTTCGCATATTTTTGACGAGTTCCGGCAAGCTGACGGCAGTACCTCCAGGAAATTTGGAGGTACAGGGCTTGGACTGGCGATTGCAAAGAAGTATGCCAATATACTGGGAGGAACAATTTCTGTAGAAAGCACATTGGGAAAAGGCTCTGAGTTTGCGATTATGCTTCCTTTGGAATACAATCCTGAAAAGAGCATAATAGAAGAGGATATATACATCGAACCTAAGTATGTATTGAAGCAAGCCCATCAAAACATCCCCATGGAAATGTCGCAAAAAACTATTTTGATAGTGGAAGATAGCGAACCTGCCATAGTTCAGATTATAGATATTCTGGAGGAAAGTGGATTTAATGTGTTAGTCGCTCACAACGGAAATGAAGCGCTTGATATTATTCGTCAAACGATACCCGATGCGATGATATTGGACTTGATGATGCCTGGTATTGATGGCTTTAATGTGCTGAAAACTATAAGAGATGAGGATCGTACGGCAAGAATTCCTGTTTTGATTCTGACAGCTAAACATATTACAAAAAGCGATTTAAAATTATTGAAACGTAATAATATTCATCAGCTGATACAAAAGGGCGATGTAAATCGGAATGATTTATTGAAAGCAGTATCTACCATGGTCTTTTTCGAAAAAGAAGAATTTACACGCCCTAAAAGGGAAAAACAGCTTTTTACAGGAAAACCAGTTGTTTTGGTTGTCGAGGATAATCCTGATAATATGATCACAGTGAAAGCATTACTTGGCGATAAATATGTAATAATAGAAGCAAAGGATGGTCGGGAAAGTATTGCTTTAGCAAAACAACATCTTCCAAATTTGATATTAATGGATATTGCATTGCCAGGAATTGACGGGATAGAGGCATTTGGCGTGATCCGAGCGGATGTCAACTTAGAACATATTCCAGTTATTGCTCTGACAGCCAGCGCCATGACATACGATAGAGAGGCCATTTTGGCGCATGGGTTTGATGCATATATTCCCAAGCCTATAGATGAAATAGTATTCTTTAAAACGATTAATCAAACGCTTTATGGAAAATAGTAAGATTAAAATTCTGGTTATAGATGACAATCAGGACAATTTGATTAGTCTAAAAGCATTAATTAGGGAATCCTTTTCTGATGCTACGGTAATTACTTCGTTAACCGGGAAACAGGGAATTGAACTGGCGATAGCTGAATTTCCTGATGTTATTTTGCTCGATGTGGTAATGCCGGAAATGGATGGTTTTGAAGTCTGCAGAAAACTAAAAGCACACAACAAACTTTCTGATATCCCTGTTGTTTTTGTTACCGCTTTAAAAGGCGATAAGGAAAGTCGGATTAAAGCGCTGGAATGTGGTGCTGAGGCATTTTTAGCTAAACCGATTGACGAAAGCGAACTCAAAGCGCAGGTTCGGGCTATGGTAAAGATAAAATTTGCCAATATTCTAAAGCAAAATGAAACGGAGCGATTGGCTTCGCTGGTAGCAGAACGTACACGGGATTTAGAAGCGGAGCTGCTCAAAAGAAAAAAGGCTGAAAAAGAGCTTTCAGAAAACGAAAAGAAATTTAGAGCCATTTTTGAGTCTACCGGTACAGCTACGTTAATTGTAAATGAGGATTATACTATTGCAATGGCCAACAAGGAGTGTTTTGTCCTTACGGGTTACGAAGCAGGAGAACTTATTGGAACAAAATGGACCCAGTATGTGACACCTGAGAGTTTAAATGAAATGATGAAAAATCATCAGCTTAGACGTCAGGATCTATCACTAGCACCTAAAAAGTATGAAGCAAAGCTTGTTGATAAAAAAGGCGCGATTCGTTATTGCATGTTGGATATTGGAATGATCCCATTATCTACACAAAGTATTGTTTCTATGCTCGATATTTCTGACAGAAAAATAGCTGAAAAAATACTTGCAGAAAGTGAAGCGCGTCAGAAGTCTTTTATCGATGCCAATACAGATTTGGCGTTTGTTAAAGATGATGAGTTTCGTTATGTGCTAATGAATAAAGTGAATTTGGATTTCTTTGGGCTAACGGAAGAGCAAGCCTATGGTAAAACTGATTTTGAGATTATGCCATCCATTGCGGATAAATGTCACTTAAGTGATTTGGAGGCCATAGAGAAAAATGAAACGATTGTAGTTGAAGAAACTATTGGAGACAAAGTATACGAAACGCGAAAATTTCCCTTGTTGTTAAGTAACGGAAAAATTGGAGTAGGAGGTTTTGTTCGAGATATTACAAGTCAAAAATTGGCAAAAGATGCGTTGCTCGAAAGTGAAGCCAAATTCAGAGAAATGGCGGAATTGTTACCGCAAATTGTTTTCGAAACAGATATAAATGGTAACCTAACCTATGTTAACAAGCAAGCTTATAGAATATGCGGATACGATGAATCCGATATAATGATAGGGCGGAGTACGCTTGATTTTTATGTTGGGGAAGACAAAGTTAAAGCTGTAGAAAACATTAAAAAGAAATTGGCAGGAGAGAACCCGGGAAATAGCGAATATCAAATGATTCGTAAAGATGGAAGCGTATTCTCTGCGTTGGTTTATTCTAATCCAATATTTAAGGAAAATCAACCTGTAGGCCTAAGAGGAATTATAGTTGATATTTCTGAAGTTAAACGGGTTCAGGAAGCATTACAGGAAAGTGAATTAAAATATCGTTCATTGATAGAAAATACAAGTGATGTTGTTTTTTGTGTGAACGAAAATGGGGAGTACCAGTTTACAAATAAGGTTTTTGCCTCTACTTTTGGAAAAACACCAGACTATTTTATTGGTAAAACTTTTTGGGATGTGTATCCAAAAGAAGAAGCCGATCATCGTTTTAAGGCAGTGCAGGAGATGTTCAGAACCGGAGAAGTTCAAACGATAGAAGTAAAAGTCCCATTACCCGACAAAACTCTATTTTTTCTAGCTAAAGCAAATCCCATTAAAGACGAAAATGGGAAAGTCATTTTAAACCTTACAACTGCTACTGACATTACTGAACGTAAAAAATCAGAAGAAGCATTACTTGAATCGAAACAGATTATTGAAGGGATTATCAATTCGATACCTGCAAGAGTCTTTTGGAAAGATAAAGAATTGAAATTTTTGGGTTGTAATGAGGCGTTAGCCAAAGATGCTGGTTTTAAAGAGGCAAAAGACATTATTGGTAAGGATGATTTTCAGTTAGGATGGCACAATGAAGCCGAAAAGTACAGACGTGATGATCGTCAGGTTATAGAGAGTGGATTGCCCAAAGTGCAAATTGAAGAAGAACAAACAAGACCCGATGGAAAAATAGTTACGCTTCTTACGAGTAAAATTCCTTTACAGAAAGCAAACGGAGAAATTTATGGGGTGCTGGGTGCCTACATGGATATCACTGAACGAAAAATGATGGAAGAGGAATTACGAAAAAGCCAGGAGAAATATTCCAAAGCTTTTAATACCTCGCCCTATGCAATTACGATTACGAATGCTGAAAATGGAATTTTTCTTGAAGTAAATGATGCTTTTTCTACCATTACGGGCTACAGCCGTGAAGAAGCCTATGCAGATTCTTCTATTGGAATGAATTTGTGGGTTAATATTGAAGACAGGAATAATGTAGTGAAAATGCTTCTTGAAGGGCAAGAGGTAAGTGGGAAGGAATACCGGTTCAGAAAAAGAAATGGCGAAACTATTGTGGGATTATTTTCTGCACAAATTATTAATCTGGGAGACAAAAACTACATACTTTCTAGTATTAACGACATTACCGACAGAAAATTAGCTCAGGAAGAATTATTCCGTCATAATGTGGCTTTATCCGAGTTGAATCATTTTTCTCTTAGTCTATTAGGTATAAACGTTGAAGAAAGTCTGGAAGCCTTTATTACAAGAAGCATAAAAGAACTAACAGGTGCTGAAATTGCTATTTTCAATGAGTATAATCACGAAAGTCACACTACATCTGTTAAACATATTGAAATGGAGTCAGGCTTACTTGAAAAAGTAGTGGGTCTGCTTGGCAAACAGGTTAAAAGTGTAAAGACCTTTGTGAATGCTGAAATGTATAATGAAATGATTACCGAATCTATTGGAATGAGAAAGACATTGTACGAAGCTAGTTTTGGGGCTATTTCTCGTCCTGTGTCTATTGCAATACAAAAACTACTTGGTGTAGACCGGTTTTTTGGATTGGCGTATGTAATAGATGGAGAATTATATGGAACTTCATTATTTACTTTAAAAAAGAACCAGCCCGACCCTCCAAAGCATATTTTAGAAGGTTTTATTTTTATGGCAGCCTCATCGTTAAAAAGAAGAAAAGCCGAACAAGCTTTGCGCATAAGTGAGGAAAAGTTTAAGAGCTATGTAAATAGCTCGCCAATGGCTGTATTTGTATCTGATGAAAAGGGGCAATATCTTGAGGTAAATCCTACGGCCTGCGAAATTACAGGCTATACCGAAAAAGAATTGCTTGGGTTGAGCATTGCTAAGATAACACCCGAGAATATGTTAGATAAAGCTTTTGTGCTTTTTAATCAGGTAATGGAAACGGGTGCATCTTCTGGAGAAGCTGCGTTTATTCATAAAAGCGGTCAAATCAGATACTGGCAGGTAGATGCCGTAAAATTATCGGATACGCGTTTTTTAGGTATTGCGATGGATATTACTGATAAAAAACAGGTTGCAGAAGCTTTGAAAGAAAGTGAAGCCCGTTATCGTGAGCTTTTTAACAATGCAAACGACTTGATTTATACAATAGATTTGGAAGGTAATTTTATATCATATAATGATACAGCTAAAAAAGTTGTAGGATTTGAGCCAGATGCCAATGGGAAACAACCAAATATTCGCGAATTTTTGGATGATGACCAGTATCAGAATGCCATGGCAAAAATTCAGTATAAAATTCAGCAGGGTGAACCTAATACCCGTTATGATGCAATATTGAATTGCAGAAATGGAAAAAAAGTTAACCTCGAAATAAGTAGCTATTTAAGATTAAAGGATGGTAAACCATACGAAGTTTTTGGCATTGGTCGTGATATTACCGAGCGTAAACAAGCCGAGGATGATCTGGCAATGTTAAATGTCTTAAACGCCGATATGAATAAGGGTATGAGCCTGGAAGATTTGATTGAGAAGTCTAAAAAGATGCTTAACAGCGTTTTTCAGATTAATCATTGCGATGTCTATATTATTAGCGAAGATGGAAAATATTTGACCTTAAAAAAGGAAAGTGTAAAAAAAGATTATTTAACTAAAATTGAAAAACTCATTCCATTCAAAATCCCCGAAAACATTAAAATTTCATTAATTACCGACAATTGGTATTCTATGGTAATGAATGAAAGGAAAAGGAGAATAGCCGAAACTCCTGCAGACTTCGAATCTATGATAATGGCATTTGTTGAAAGCAATTACGAAGGTTTGCCATTTAAAAAACATATTGCAAAAATTATTGCTTTAATCAAGTCTTCTAATGCCGTTGTTAGTTTTCCATTAACCTTGGGTGATAGAAATATTGCTATGCTTGAAATTAACTTTAAAAATTATCCCAAAGACCATGAACTGATTAGAATAGAAGCATTTGCTGAACAATTAGTAGCCATTATAAGCCGAAAACAAGACGAAGTAAAACTAAAAGAACGTGAATATCGGTTACAGAAAATTTTCGAAATTTTACCTATTGGATTATGGTTTGCCGATAAAAATGGGAAGTTGTTGAGTGGAAACCCAGCCGGAGTAAAAATTTGGGGAGCCGAACCCAAAGTTCCTATTGAAGAATATGGCGTTTTTAAGGCTCGTTTCTTACCTTCAGGTCAGGAATTAAAACCCAAGGATTGGTCGTTGTATAAGACTGTCAAAGAAGGGATTACTATAAAGGATGAATTGTTGGAAATTGATGCTTTTGATGGAAAGAAAAAAATAATTTATAATTATTCGGCTCCGTTATTAAATGATGAAGGACAAATTATCGGTGCTATTGTGGTTAATAACGATGTTACCAGTCTTATACAAGCAGAAGAGGATTTACGTGTAAGCGAAGAAAAATTTCGTTCCATTTTTGAAAACATGGCTTCGGCAAGTTGTTTTGATGAGGTTATATACAAAGATGGAAAAGCTGTAGATTATAGGATATTAGATGTAAATCCTGCGTACGAAAGAATTCTTGGAATTAGTAAAAGTGAAGTGGTTGGTAAATTGGCCTCAGAAATATATAAAACCAACGACATTCCTTTCTTTGAGACTTATGCGAAAGTCGCTGAAACCGGTAATCCGGAAAGCTTTGAGTCTTTTTTCTCGCCATCCGGGATTTACTTAAGTATAACTGCATCAAGACCATCTCCGGGTATGTTCTCTACTGTTTTTTCAGATATTTCTGAGCGAAGACTTTTAGAAGAAAAACTTAAAAAAAGCAGGAGATTATTAAGTGAAACAGAAAAAACCGGTAAAATCGGTGGCTGGGAATTTGATGTAAAAACAATGACTCAGCAATGGACTGAGGAGACTTTCAGCATACTGGAAATGGATACTTCTATAGGAGAGCCAATAGTCCCTGAAGGGATAGCTTTCATCGATCCGGAATTCCGTCCTATGGCCGAACAGGCCATTCAGAGATCTATTGAATTGGGAGAACCTTATGATCAGGAATGGATAGTAACAACGGCGAAAGGGAATAAGCGATGGGTTCATGCTGTGGCAAAAGCAAATATTGTAGATGGGAAAGTAGTTAGTATTTATGGTTCTTTTCAGGATATTACCGAACGTAAGAATATCGAAAAAGAACTTAAAGAATCTGAAGAAAAGTACCGGGGAATATTTGAAAATATGCAGGATGTATACTATGAAGTAAATCTAAATGGCTTAATAACGGAGGTAAGTCCTTCAATAATTAACATGACCAAGGGTGTTTTAACCCGAAAAGAAGCCATTGGAAAATCTATGTATGGTTTTTATGCCGATGTTAAAGACCGGGAAAAACTATTAGAAGTCTTAAAAGAAAAAGGAAGTATTTCTGATTACGAAGTCCGTTTGAAAAACAATGATGGATCAAATATTTTCTGTTCTATCACTTCAAAAATTCTCTTCGGTGATAATAATGAGCCACTTAAAATCATTGGGACCATGCGTGATATTAGTGACAGGAAAATGGCAGAAGAGTTTATTTATCAGGCAAAAAAAGATTGGGAAGATTCGTTTGATTCAATCACAGACATGATTACTATTCATGATAATGATTACAATATTATACAAGCAAATAAAGCTGCAAAAAAATTATTGAAGATTCCAGAATTTGAAAAACATTTGAAATTTAAATGCTTTTCTTATTATCATGGAACAGATTCTCCCCCAGAAGGTTGTCAGAGTTGTATGTGTTTTAAATCCGGAGTCTCTGGAATTTTTGAACTCTTTGAGCCGAATCTTAATTGTTTTCTCGAAATTAGAGCAATCCCACGGTTTGATAGTAAAAATAATATTGTTGGTATTATTCACGTTGTGAGAGATATTACACAAAGAAAACAAGCCGAGAGTGAATTGATTCATGCAAAAGAAAAAGCTGAAGAAAGTGATCGATTAAAAACAGCTTTTTTGGCCAATATGAGCCACGAGATTCGTACACCTATGAATGGAATACTGGGATTTGCCGGCTTATTGAAAGAGCCTGATCTCACGGGTGAAATGCAAAAAGAATATCTAGATATTATCGAAATAAGCGGCGCCAGAATGCTCAATATTATTAACGATATTGTGGATATTTCGAAAATCGAATCGGGGCAAATGAAAATTGTACTATCCGACACCAATGTGAACGAACAAATCGAAAATCTGTATAAATTTTTCAAACTACAGACCGATCATAAGGGAATACAATTGTTCATTAGAAAACCTTTACCCAACAAGGCAGCTTTAATAAGAACAGATAAGGAAAAAGTCTATGCCATTCTTACCAACCTGGTTAAAAATGCTATTAAGTTTACCCATGAAGGTAGTATTGAATTTGGTTATGTTATTAAAGGTGATTACCTGGAATATTATGTGAAGGATACCGGCGAAGGAATCACTACAGAACATACAGATATTATTTTCGAACGTTTCAGACAGGGTAGTGAATCGCTTTCGCGTAATTACGAAGGAGCTGGTTTGGGTTTGTCTATTTCGAAAGCCTATGCCGAAATGCTGGGGGGTAAAATGTGGGTTGAAAGTGAATTTGGAAAGGGTTCGGTATTCTATTTTACGATTCCATATCAGCAAAGTAAAACAGCCGTTTCAGAAAATGATAATGAGGGAATGACAACGCAGAAGGAATCTCAGTTAAAAGGGGTCAAAGTCCTAATTGCTGATGATGATGAAAACTCCAGTCTTCTCCTTTCAAAAATGGTGTTTGATCAATGCGAAAAGAAGTTGTTTGCAAAAACAGGTCGGGAAGCAGTCGCACTTTCACAGGCCAATCCAGACCTGGATTTAATTATGATGGATGTCAAAATGCCTGATATGGATGGCTACGAAGCAACAGCGCAGATTAAAAAGTTTAATCCAAATTTGCCA
>PHDH01000155.1 GCA_002840935.1 Bacteroidetes bacterium HGW-Bacteroidetes-21
AACTGACAATTTGAACATCCGGAATCTCGTTTATAGACTCACCCCCGGCCCCTCTCTGCGATGCAAAGAGGGGGGAAATGCCCGAATAGATACCGGATCTCCGCTTAATGCCTCCATGTTATTTATTTGCTGGCTTGTTTCGTTCGGTATAATGGCGTAGAATTTATTCGTACCAATTCGTGGATAGTGTATTTGTAATTTATTCAGTGAAAATCTGCGAGATCTGTGGCAAAAAAAAGAAAACGTCATTCCGGAATTCAAGACCAGCATTAAGTTTCCAAATAAGTTTTTGAATATCCGGAATCTAAGTATTTAAGTCAGAGGTTATTTTTAGATACCGGATCTGTGCTAAGATTTTCTGTAAAAGTATTAAGTGAGACATGCTCCGTCCGGTATGACGGTTAAAATAATAAAAGACGTCATCCGGAATCTAATTATTTAAGTCTGTGGTTATTTTTAGATACCGGATCTGTGCTAATAATTTATGTAAAGATATATAGTGAGACCAGCTTAGTCCGGCATGACGGGAGGATTGAATAAAACGTCATTCGGAATTCATGACCAGCATTGAGTTTTCGATAAGTTGATGAATATCCGGAATCTAAGTATTTAAGTCTGTGGTTAAATCGAGATGGAGCATAAATAGAAATGTAACGCAGCACAAATCAGATATAATATTAATGAATTCGAAAATTTATATTTTTGTACAATTAAACAAGCTAAGGGTTCAAAAATATTAAAGCAATAAATTTTACTGAAATGGAGCAAAAAATTGTAGTAAAATTCCCGATTATGGGCAAAGGAAGTCCTTAAAAAAAAGCGGTACTTTTTTGTAAAAAGCTTAATGATGAAACTGGAATAGAAGCCACCCTCTCAAATGCAGGTCCTGGCGAATTTGATAAACCAGCTGAACCCTATTCGGTTGAGTATAATGGTAAAATAATTTGGTCAGGAAAGGAATTTATCTACGGGGAGGCCTTGCTGGAATTAAAAAAGCATCTTATCAATAATGCTTAATTCAATAGTATCAACAATTAATAGAATCAACTTATCGGCTTCTTTTCACTATACCCCATTATGATTTTCTAAAGAAGACGTTACCTCTCTTCTTTCATTAATAACATTTTCAATATCTGTACGATACAAATCATACAAGAATTGAATTTCTCTATTCCTTTTTTTCGTTTAATTTTAGGCCATGAAATTTCACCTGATTTTCACAGTCTTTTTCATTTTTCTAGTGAATTTTTGGGCTACGGCTCAAGAATATTCGTTGGAAAAACCCAGCAGTAAAATGTCGTGGGAATCGGGAGACAATGCCTATTTAAGTCACTCAGAATTCAGCGAAACACCTATTCGGGTAAAAGTTAAAAAGAACAATATCCCTGAGGATTCCGTCGTAGTGCACATGACCATTGTATCAAAACCAGACCCTTCGGGTGATTTTCGCTTTATCAAACAGGATGTCACTACTGGCCCTGATGGCATAGCGGCATTCGATTATTATGCGGGAGAAATCTCCGGCACATACTCTCTGGCGGCTTATGTAGATGACGGAAAAGCCGGACAAGACTTTCTTTTCTACACCGTTCATGTAAGATCCAATTACTGGCTGTGGATGCTCATCTTCGGCATACTTGGCGGACTGGCTTTATTCCTGACAGGTATTAACGTAATGAGTGACGGTTTGCGCAATGCCCTGGGACAAAAATTACAGAACATTCTCACACGATCGACCAATACCACTGCCAAAGGAATACTCACGGGCAACTTACTCACTATTGTGACTCAAAGTAGCAGTGCCGTATCTGTCATGCTCATAAGCTTTGTGGAATCCGGGCTGATGAAATTCAGGCAGACCATCGGTGTCATTATGGGTGCTGCGCTGGGAACTACAATCACCATACAGCTTATTGCTTTTCGCTTTACCGATTACGCCCTGATACTCGTGGGTATTGGTTTTATCATGGAATTTCTGTGGAAAAAAGCCATCATCCGAAATATTGGTCATTCCTTGCTAGGTATCGGTTTGCTGTTTCTGGGACTTTATATTATGGGCGAGAGTCTTGTTCCCTTGAAAAGTTACAAGCCATTTTACGATGCCTTACTGACACTCGAAAATCCACTGGCAGGCGTACTGGCAGGCTGTATTTTTACTGCTATTACGCAAAGTAGCAGCATGTTTATTGGTATTATTGTCATTTTAGGCGGACAAGGTTTATTATCGTTAGAAGCTGCTATACCCATGCTCATGGGCTCGAATCTGGGCACTTCGGTAACAGCTATTTTTGCAGCAGCAAACCGCTCTAAAGAAGCCAAAAAAGTGGCCTATGCACACACGCTATACCGTGTTGCCGGAATTCTGTTCATCATAGGCTGGATTGGACCTTTTGCAGAGATCATTCGCTATATATCGATTTCAGAAACAACTCATTCGGTCGTTGAAGCCTTGCCCCGACAAATAGCGAATTCACATACCATCTTTTACTTAATCTTCACTCTTTTTGCTTTTCCCTGGGCTAACCTTCTGGCCAAACTCACGGATAAAATTATGCCCGGTCGCGATGAACCCGAATATGCCCGCCTGGAAGCCCGCTATCTCGACTCGGATTTATTGGGGACGCCCGCTATTGCGCTCAATCTTGCCCGGAAAGAAACCGCTAGAATTATCCATTTAGTTCAGGACATGCTCAACGATATACTGCTGCCCTTTCTGACCAAAGAAAGAACCGTTTTGTCTGGAATAAAAAAACTGGAGACTGTCATTAATTTTCTTCAACAGGAGATTCAGAATTACGCTATTCAGCTCACCAGAAACAACGATAATGAAATGATTATCCGGGATGCTTACAATATCATAGCCGTTTCTAAAGAATGTGAGCAAATTGCTGACATTATTTACACCAACCTCTTGCCAAGAGCCGAAAAGTGGGTCGACAATGAAGCTCAATTCAGCCACGAAGGCAAAAAGGAAATCATACTCTTCCAGAACGAAAGTCAACAAATACTTTTAGCTGTCCTTAAATCGTTTGAGACAAACGACCCCAAGGCTGCCCGCAAAGCAAGGAAGTCGTATAAATCCATTGCAAAAAAAGCCATTGACTTTGAAAAATCGCACTACACACGCCTCAAAGAACAAAACAGTCATTCGCTCAGCAGCAGCGAGACGCACATTGAACTCATCGGAATGCTCAATGCCATTTCGCGACATGCAGCCAATATTGCCCGTTTTATTGAGAAGTCTGAAGATGAGGATGCAGAAGGTGAAAACGGGGAAATGCTTTAAAATAAATTCTTATCAGTCGTACAATTTCACAAACTCCCATTCATTTCCGGTAGCTTCTAGGTAGCGTATAAGATCAGACTTGGAAACAACCAAAGACGCAGTATTCAGATTAGGGTGAAAACTCAGACGGTCATAATGTTGTAGATTTTCGTCGAGAAAGAGTTTTACATGCTTTTCAGTATCATGAATAAGCCCGAAGGGTGAAATGGAACCCGGTTCAATGTTGAGGTATTTTTTCAGTCGCCAGTCGGAGGCAAAGCTTAGTTTTCCCTGCTTCAGCATGGTTTCAAGTACTTTGACATTCATCTGATGCAAATAGTGAAAAACAACCAGATAGTGTCTGTCTCCCTTATGATTACGGAAAAATAAGTTCTTGCAATGAGCAGCCTCAATATCTTTCCAGTATTTTAAAGCCTCGTCAATTGTTGGTACCGGGGGATGCTCATAATAGCCAAATGGAATATTCAGCTTTTCAAGTGTTTCATATACACGGGGATCGCCCCTCATACTACAAATTCTTAATAGCTTCCAGACTTTTAGTTATCCTTGCCAGACTCTCTTCTTTTCCCAGTATTTCCATCACCGAAAAAAGATCGGGTCCTTGTCCCTGACCCGTGATTACGAGTCGTAACCCGGGCATTACCTGACCGAAACCAAGGCTGTTGGTCTCGATATATTGTTTAATCTGAGTTTCTATATTTTCGCGGGTAAAATCAGCCATGCCAGCAATAACGGCTTTAACAGCCTCAATAACTTGAGGAGTTTCTTCTTTCCATTTCTTTTTCAGTGTAACATCGCAGTAAGTTGTTAATGGTTTGAAAAAGAAAGGCATATCCTGAGGAATTTCGTGGACAAAATAAACCCTCTCACGTCCCATGGCGCATATTTTGCTTAGCATTTCCATGGGGATGGAGACATCGGTTAAGTAAGGCAATAATTCTTCTGCGACTTCCTTGTCGGACTTCTGTCGTAAATACTGCTGATTGAACCATTTTGCTTTATCAGGATCGAAACGGGCTCCAGCCTTTCCAGCTCTTTCCAGACTGAATATTTCCGACAATTCATCGATATTAAAAATTTCCCTTTCGCCTCCGGGATTCCATCCCAGCAAAACCAGCATATTGACAAAAGCATCGGGATAATAACCCGATTCGCGGTAACCCGGATAAATTTCTCCTTCATCGGTTGTCCAGTTGCAAGGAAAAACGGGAAATCCGCCTTTATCCCCATCTCGTTTACTTAATTTGCCTTTCCCGTCGGGTTTCAAAATCAATGGAAGGTGAGCAAACTCCGGCTTATCCCAACCAAAAGAATTATAGAGCATATAATGCAATGGCAACGAAGGCAACCATTCTTCTCCACGTATAACATGACTTATTTCCATCAGATGATCATCTACAATATTGGCCAGGTGATATGTGGGCATTCCGTCGGACTTGAAAAGTACTTTATCGTCCAGGGTAGATGAGTTGACATGAATCTCTCCACGAATGATATCCTGCATGACAATATCAAAATTCTCAGGCATTCTAAAACGTATTACGAAGTGTGTATTATTTTTCAGCAACTCCCCCACTTCGCCTTCGCTCATTGTGAGGCTATTCTTTAAATTCAGACGAGTATGCACATCATATTGAAAAGTTTTCTTTTCCAGCTCATATTGCTTACGAATAGCATCCAGTTCTTCAGGGGTGTCGAAGGCAAAATACGCATGACCTTTGGCTAAAAGTTCGTCGGCAAATGTTTTGTACATAGCTTTTCTTTCCGACTGACGATAGGGACCAAAAGGTCCACCTTTCACCACATCCTCGTCGAAGGAAATTCCACACCAAGCCAATGAATCGATAATATACTTTTCGGCTCCAGGTACGAAACGTGTTTGATCGGTATCTTCTATCCTTAATATACATTTCCCCTGGTGCTTTTTGGCAAATAAATAATTAAACAATGCGGTTCTAACGCCACCAATATGTAAAGGTCCGGTGGGACTAGGTGCAAATCTTACTCTGACTGTTTTTTCCATGATAATTTTTTCGATGCGCAAAATTAATGAAATGTTTTACACCATTTCGTATTATGAGATAATCCTGTAAAATAAAAAGGTAATGTAAAAGCTATAAATAACAATATTTCAATCAACAGAGTGGAAGTCATTCGTCCAAACCTGGCCTGATAAAAGTCTGAGCATCAGGAAAACTTGCCAATAATGTTTTTTTGATGGAGGAAAGTTGAATAAGGAATTCTAGAATTTCATCTTCATGTTTGGTCAGTTTTTCGTGCAGAATGGTAAATGCTGTCATCGAACGTTCAACCGAAATCAGCGCCACTTTCGCGCTACCATTCATTTCAGACTTCATATCGTCATTTCCTATTGATGAACTGGCGCGTTCAATTTTGGAGGCGATAAAAAAGCAATACCAATTGACAACATCCAATGCATCAAAGACGATATTCTTCTTCATTTTTGCATCGGAAACATTCCACCCTAATTTTTCAAATTCATCGCTATTTTGCTGCAACCATTTAAAGATTTTATGGCCTAAAACTTTCGCCTCGCTAACAAATTTTGCATTAGGAACTTCTCTTTCAGATTCTTCAACCAGTTCTTTCAATTCATCTGCGGTAATTCCGAATTTCTCCATCGACTCAATGAGAAGTTCTATGGTAGCTTGCATCATAGCTGTATAATCATCCCAAAATTCCTTATTTAGCAAATCAGTCTCCGCATCAAACAAATTAATTTTCTCTGATAAAGCAAAGCTGGCACAACGGGAAGTAAAAGCACACCTTTCACACCATCTGTCGCAATAATTATGTATCCCCGTAATGGTATTTTCTTGCTTACCAATACTAATAATGGCCTTTTTTATTTCATCTTTTCTCATACAAAATATCGTATACGAAAATAACAAATAAATATAGCATTTACTTTTTTAATACTGCGAATTATTCACTTTAATACTGTCAACAATAAAAGGTTTATAAAGTATTGGTGATGCGGGTTGAAATATGGAAGTCGCGATATAAATTTGTATTATATCGTATTAACTTTAAATCAACTAATAATGAATAAAATAGGTAAGAAGATTTTAATTTTGATACTCATTATTGTCCTTATTACAGGCGCTTTGCTGGGGTATTTCTTTCTACACAGCAAAGAAAAAACAATTAGCAATCTTTTCCGTCTTGTTCCTGTAGATGCTTCGATAATTATTGAAACCAATACCACACTTGAAGCCATCCCTAAACTTCAGGATCAGAACATGCTTTGGAAAACCTTGTGTCTCTCTCCTGAATTCAATGATATTAACGGACAAATAACATATATAGATTCGTTATTTAACGCCAACATATCTTTCTTGCCACCACTGAATTCGAATATTATAACTTCCTTTCACAACATTGGAAAAGATCAGACGGGCATTTTATATATAGTTCAGATGGGCGCTGTAATTGACCCATCAGTAATAACGCAAATCATTGAAAAGGAAACGGGTGAACCCGGATGTGTAACTATACGTAAATATGAGGACTACGAAATTCATCAAATTCAAACCAGTCAGGAATCAAAAGCAAACAATTTATATTTCGCCATGATAGGCGACGCTGTTTTGATAACTTACACACCAATACTGATTGAAGATGCCATTCGCCAATACAATTCTGGTTTTAGCATCATGAATGATAAGGATTTCCTGAAAGTTCAAAAAACGGCAGGAGATAAAGTCGATGGAAATATCTATATCAATTTCAGGGAATTCCCCCGTTTCATTTCTTTATTCCTCAATAAAAAACATAAAAGAAATGTATCTTCCTTTATCAATTTTGCTTCGTGGTCGGAATTCGATTTACATATAAAATCGAATCAATTGCTTTTTAACGGTTTTATTCATGGAAACGATTCCATTGGTGATTTTATTCACTGTATCATTGGTCTATCTCCCCGTGAAATGGAATTCTCTGTTATTTCGCCAGCTACCACCGGAAGCTTTGTTGCATTTGCTATCAGCGATTATGAGCAATGGATAAAAAGTCTGGGCTTATTTTACGAAAAAGAAGGCACTTATTCAGAATTCCTGGAGCCAGCTGAACAGATTAAAAAGAATTACAAAACAGATATAGTTGAACTGACTGAATCCATTTTCGACAACGAAGTGGTACTCCTTTATAACGATGATCAGAACAGCAATCCCGACGACCGTAGCTTTGTTCTGGTGAAAGTTAAAAGTAAAAGTCAGGCTCGTTCCAAAATGCTCGAAATGATGGCTCATTCGTCTCAGGGAAACGCAGATTCTATCAGTCGGTTTATACAGTCTGTAAGTATTGACAATGAATTTTCGGACGAATTTTTTACTTGCCCTATACCCTATCTTGCCAGAGCCATGTTTGGAAATACTTTTTCGCGTAGTGAAACCCGTTTTTATACTTTTATTGATAATTATATGGTTTTTGGTAACAGTATAGCTTCCCTCAAGGATTTTTACTATTCCTATCTTCTGAAGAAGAATCTGGCTTCGGAAAAAAGCTTTCAGACTTTATGCGAAGGACTGAATAAAAACTCAAGTATTATAGTTTATATTGATCCTCAGAGATCTACAGACTTTCTATCGTGGTATGCCGATGAGCCCATCATGAAGCACCTTGCTCAAAATAAAGACAATTATAAGAATCTGAATAATATTACCCTCCAATTGGTTTCCAGCAAAAACATGCTCTACACAAATCTTATTTTTTCGTATTCCAGTGAAATCCGTGAAAAAGCCAAAACAGTATGGGAGAGTCGCTTGGATACTACTTTTTCGTCCAAACCCTGGATATTGAACAACCACAATAATGACGAAAAGGAAATCCTCCTCCAGGACGATAAAAATCAACTTTACCAGATTAGTTCTTCGGGACGCATATTATGGAAAATATCTCTACCAGAAAAAATTATCAGTGACATTCAGCAGATAGATGCTTTCAAAAACTCCAAACTTCAATATATTTTCAATACTAAGAATTACTTGATTATGGTCGACCGGAATGGAAATTACATGGACCGTTTCCCTCTAAAACTAAGAGCCGAAGCTACCAATGGTATGGCTATTTTCGATTACGACGAATCCCGGGATTACAGAATATTTCTTGCCTGCAACGATCATAAAGTGTATTGCTATAAACCCGATGGGAGTCTTGTTTCGGGATGGGAATTCGGAAATACAGATAAAGAAGTCCGTCAACCTATTCAGCATTTCAGATTCGGTGATAAAGACTACATTATTTTCTGCGATACGTTGAAAACATATATCGTTGACCGGAAGGGGAAAACAAAAATATCTGTCAAAGAATTTATTCCTACAAACGACCAAGCACGCTTTTTTGCAGATAGAACAGAAGCAAAAAAGGAAAAGTTTATGATTACCAATGTGAACGGAAAACTCTATAAAATTGGGCAGGATGGAAAGGTAACGAAAGAAACCTATGGAGAATTCAGTACGTCACATATTTTCGATTATACGGATATTAATGGAGATGGGAAATCAGATTACTGTTTTCTTGATAAAGATAATTTCTCTGTTTATGATGCCAGTAAAAAGAAAGTCTTTACATACACATTCGACCAAGAGATATCAGGTAAACCTGCATTTTACGTCTTCCCCAACAACCAACGCCGAACAGGTTTTGTAGGAGACGGAAAAATATTTTTAATAGATGCGAAAGGCAGTCTCCACCCAGGATTTCCGTTGAATGGCACCACCCCGTTCAGTATCGGAAAACTAACTAAAGAAGCAAATATTTTTAACCTTCTTACTGGAGGAAACGAAGGTATTCTTTTGAATTATGAGGTATTATATTAGAACTGATTTTTAAGAAAATAGGAATTTCATTTTCCTAAAATCCTTGCCATATAAGCAGGGAAAACGCATTTAAATCGAAGAACATTAAAATAAAAAAATTACGTATTTGCGATGATTCAAGTCGTATACTAATGATTATCAATACACAAAAGAATCAGAAGCAAT
>PHDH01000156.1 GCA_002840935.1 Bacteroidetes bacterium HGW-Bacteroidetes-21
TTTGTCTCTGGGCAAGTGGCGCAAAGCGTATATCTCAGACTGTCCTGTTTGCCCGGAAAATCTTCCAGATATTCGTGGAGCCATACTGCCCAATTGCGGGATGTGGATATTTTATCTCCTTCGAGATTCAAAAATTCATTGGCAGGCACATTTTCCGGCAAATTATAACTGCCTTCGGCCATCAGCATGGCGGGAAAAACAATGCAGTGAAATACAATATTGTCTTTTCCAATGAAATGTATAAGGCGACTGTCTTTGTCTTTCCAGTATTTTTCCCAATCGGGAGTCAGTTCTTTGGTGGCAGAAATGTAGCCAATAGGGGCATCAAACCACACATAGAGGACTTTTCCATCAGCTCCTTCCACAGGAACAGGTACGCCCCAGTCGAGGTCGCGGCTTACTGCCCGTGGCTGTAGACCCATGTCGAGCCACGATTTGCACTGGCCGTATACATTGGGTTTCCATTCTTTGTGGTCTTCCAGTATCCACTTCTTCAGGGCTGGCTCAAATTTATCGAGAGGTAAATACCAATGACGCGTTTTGCGAAGAACTGGTTTGCTCCCACTTAATGTGCTTTTAGGATTGATAAGATCGGTAGCATTGAGTGATGTGCCGCATTTTTCGCATTGATCGCCATATGCTTTATCGTTGCTGCAATGAGGGCAGGTGCCGGTAATATAACGGTCGGCCAGAAACTGTTTTACTTCGTCGTCGTAATATTGTTCGGAGTCTTTTTCAATAAAAACCCCTTTATCATATAATGTGCGGAAAAATTCCGAAGCGGTTTCGAAGTGAACTTTATTGGAAGTACGGGAATAAATATCGAAAGAGATACCCAACTTTTCGAAAGAATCTTTTATCATTCCATGGTATCGGTCAACGATATCTTTGGGAGTTACCCCTTCCTGGCGGGCTTTAATGGTGATGGGAACGCCGTGTTCGTCGCTGCCTCCGATAAAAAGAACATCTCTTTTACGAAGACGGAGATAACGCACGTAAATGTCGGCAGGAATATATACGCCGGCCAGGTGACCTATGTGCAAAGGTCCGTTAGCATATGGCAAAGCCGATGTAACCAGATAGCGTTTGGGGAGATTCATTTTTAATGCAAATTTTTAATCGTTCGCAAAGGTATAAAACATTCAAGATTTGACAAGTTATTTTAATGTATGCGTACAAAATGATAATTTAAAAACTATTACTATAAGTATTTATATGATTGAGATTGTATAAATGTGATTTATTACAAATTAGAAAAGTAATTATCATAAGGGACAATCCTTATTTCGATAAATTTTAATGTTTTTTTAATTTATAGGGGGCAGTTTGCATCTATCTTTATAAAAACAAAAAATATGAAAAGAACGGTAATATCATTGGTTGTTTTAATCACTTTATTTATTATTCAGGACAACGTTTTGTATGCTCAGGTAAAAAAAGGAAAACCAACAAAATCAAAAGAATTATTAAAATGCGAGAAGGTATCTGATTCCTTAATTGTAGTGATTCAAAATCTTGAAGCAGAAATTTCAGATATAAAAGGTAAAAATGAAGGATTATCAAAAGAAAATACTGATTTTTTAAAACAAATAGAATCTGTAAAATTCTTAACGGTAACAAATATTAAAGTAGAGAATTCGCCTGAGGGTAAAACTGAATTAACAAATAAGGCAAAATCAGTATCAAAAACTACAGTTTTATTCGAATTTATGCCAAATAGTATTGTGCCTACTGGCAAAAAAACGGTGAACGTAGTATTACTTGACTCGAAAGGGAAAGTAGTTAGCCCTACAAATAAAAAATTCAAACCTATTTCTGGCAATGAAGATATAGCCTGTTCTGCAGAAATGCAGGTAGACTACAAAGAAAAAGCTGAAAAAATTAAAATCGGCATTTCACATCCCAAAAAACTAATACCAGGCAAATATAAAGTTGAAATATATACCAATGGTTATTTAAGTGGCAGAAGTGATTTTGTCTTGGAATAATTAGGCGTTTAAATATTTTTAATGAGCTAGTTTGTCAGTAAGGATGCAATAATTTAGTTTGCAGTAAATGGACAATTTTTTTTATATTAATGTGAAAAAGTCTAAGGCTTTGCAGTGGGAAATAATGGCCTAAAAGAAGAATCAAAAAAATACCTATTTATTGTGGCTAGGCCTGTTTCTTTGTCAGTTCTTTTAATTCGCTTCGATATTTTTCTGTGAAGAGAATTTTACGAAACGTAAAATTTAAATCAACCTCATTTTTATTCAATTTTAATGTCTCTAATAAATTGCTTTAATACGCGGGTATTATTTATTTGCAGAAGATATATTCGTTGTTTTATTCGTATGTATTTTAATTTAATATTAATGACATGATTTGTTTTCGATAGTAAGTTTGTCTTTAATTATTTTATTCTAACTAAACCCTTATTTATGAAAAGATTATTCTTGCTATCCACTTTGTTGTTGGTAAGTGTTATTGGCTTTTGTCAGCTTTCGGGGACCAAAAACATACCCGGTGATTATCCTACAATAGCTGCGGCGATTGTTGATTTAAATAGCCAGGGTGTTGCTGCTCCTGGAGTAACTTTTAATGTAATCGCCGGAAATCCCGAAATGGCACCTTCCGGTGGTTTTGTAATTGGAGGAAGCGGCTCTCTGGTTTTAACTACGGCACTAAATCTAAATACGCAAATTATTTTTGAAGGTAACGGAAATGTCGTTACTGCCTCTAATGCCCATGTAGCCGGGGCTATTAATGATGCTATTTTTAAAATTGTGGGAGGCGATTATATCACGATTCAAAATTTCACTTTGCAAGAGAATTCGGCTAACACAGTAACTGCTGTCGCTACTAATAATATGACAGAGTGGGGTGTTGCATTATTATATGCGAGCGCAATTGACGGTGCTCAAAATAATACGATAAAAAACAACGCTATATCATTGATCAGAACGTATTCAAATTCATTTGGAATTTATAGTAATACAAGGCATAGTTCATTATTAGCTACGACAGCTGCAGATATTTCCAATATCACTGGCTCAAATAGTTATAATAAAGTATTTGGCAATACAATAAGTAATGTAAATATGGGTATTGCTTTTATTGGCTCAGGAACAGCTGCTTATCAAGATTTGGGCAATGATATTGGAGGTAATTCCTCTACTACAGGAAATGTTATTTCGAATTGGGGAGGTTATAGTGCCGCGTCAAGTTATGTGTCCAATTCAGGAACATCATATTGTATTTTTGTTAATCATCAGAAAGATGATAATGTTTCATATAATACGATAACTAGTGCAATAGTTAGTGGTACCTCAGTAACTTTTGTAGGAATTCGAAAAGATTATTCTACAACCAGTCCGACGGGGACATTTACATCAAATATTACAAATAATATTATTACTATGTCGAGTGGATTTACTTCTGGCACTTTTCAGACAATATTAAGCCAGGGAATGAGTAGTTTAAGTACAGCCACGATTAATATTAACAACAATTCGATTTTAAATTGCGCTATTACAGGTGCTTCGTCTTCTTCGAATTTTGTCGGGATATCAAATTCATCGGCCCCGGGTATCCTTAATATTAACAGTAATATTATACGAGGAACAACTTCTACTGCAACAACCGGAGGTTTTACCGGTATTGTTAATTCTGGTTCGTCAGTCAATAGTATTACAATTAATAGTAATCAAATAGGTAATGCGTTAGGTAATGCCATAAGTTTTAGTGCAAATACAAGCGGCGCAGTCGTTGGGATTTCAAATACAGGGACTGTTGCAATTTCTCATTCTATTCAAAATAATGATTTTAGAGGATTTGTTCATTCTGTCACCGGAACGAGTACTTATACCTTTATAAATCATACAGGAGGAACGGCAGCAAATAATATATCTGCCATTTCAAATAATACTTTTACAAATATTAATATTAATACTTCAGGAAGCGTTGTTTTTATTTCTCATAATTATGCCATGGCTTCTACGGGGCAATGTACTATTAATAATAATTCTATAGTAACTGCTTTTAATAAGAGTGCTGTAGGCGGGACTAACTATATTACATATACAAATTCAACCTCAACGGCAGGTTCAATAGCAAATTACACAAATAATAATTTTTCAAATATAACATTGACAGGAGCGACTCCCCTCAATGGATTTCAAAATACTGATGGAGGTACAGGGTCTGCAAAAACAATATCTGGTAATACTTTTAGCAACTGGACAGGGGGCTCAAGTGCATTGATTCCTATAAATATCACTTATTTTAGTGGTAATTCAACGATTTCAAATAATACAATTACATTCATTAATGGACAGGGTGCTATTACGGGTATTATTATAGGATCTACAGCTAATGGGACTTCCGTTTCTTTGAATCAAAACACAATTTCAGGGCTAAATTCTACTGGCGTTGGAGGAAATGTTATAGGCATTGTTTGTAGCAATGCTTCGTCAACAGTGAATATTAGTGAAAATGTGATTAATACATTATCTTCAACGGGTGCATCCGCAAGTATTATTGGGATATCAATCACAGGGGCAACTGTAACAAATGTTTTTCAAAATATCATAAATTCATTATCAGGGTCTGGCGCTACCTCTCCTATTGCACAAGGTATTTCTGTTAGTGCCGGGGCGACAGTCAATGTATATAGAAATAAAATCTATGATATTTCTGAAAGTGCCGCTATATCTACAACATCTCCCGCTGTTACAGGTTTGTTGCTCTCGGGCGGAACAAATGTCAATGCGTATAATAATTTAATTGGCGATTTAAGGTCACCATCTGCAAGTTTAGCAGAAGCATTAAGAGGAATTTCTATAACATCGACAGCGAGTTTGTCTAATTATAATGTATACTACAATACCGTTTTTCTTAATGCAACTTCAACAGGGGCCAATTTTGGAACTACTGGGTTATGGCATACTGCTAGTAGTACGAGTACTACAGCAAAACTTGACTTAAGGAATAATATTATTGTAGATAATTCGACACCTAATGGATTGGGTGTAGTTGTAGCTTTTAGAAGATCTAACGGAACGGCAGGATTATTGGCAAATTTCGCTACAAACTCTAATAATAATTTATTTTATGCGGGGATCCCTGGTCCTCTTCATTATATTTATTACGATAATGTTAATGGTGCGCAAACGCTTTCCAATTATCTGGCTGGAGTATATACAGCGGGAACCATTGCTCCAAGAGACGCCATGTCGGTTACTCAAAACCCCACTTTTTTAAGCACAGCGGGTTCTAATGCTAACTTTTTACATATTGATCCTTCTGTAATTACTCCCATTGAGAGTGGTGCTGCAAATATACCTGCCTATATTGCTGATTTTGACAATGACATAAGACAGGGTAATGCCGGATATATGGGAACCGGTTCGGCTCCTGATATAGGTGCAGATGAAATGAACGGCACTCCTTCTTATACCTGTGTTGCTCCAACCCCTGGAAATACAATTGCTTCATCAAATTCGATCTGTTTTGGACAGTCTGTAAACTTCACATTACAGAATTCAACGCCGGGTACGGGGGTTGTGTATCAATGGCAAAATTCAACGGATAATATTACCTATTCAAATATCTCTGGAGCAAACGCCACTTCTTATATAGCTTCTCCTGCACAAGCAATATATTATCAGTGTGTTGTGACTTGTATGAATGGGCCCTCAGTGGTATCTTCAATTCCAGTTCAAGTAACTTATGCTAATACAGTAAGTACAACGACTCCGGGATCACGATGTGGAACAGGATCTGTCGTTTTAGAGGCAACAGGAAGTGCCGGTTCAACTTTAAAATGGTATAGTACATCGACAGGAGGCGTTACTATGGGAACGGGTTCTCCGTTTAATACGCCAATAATTAGTTCAACAAATACTTATTATGTGGGAGCAGAAACAAATTCTCCTGCAATAGGCTCTTTAGGTACAAGTACTACAAATCAAAATACAACATCGACATGGCCTGCTCCATATGGAAATTATGATGAAAATGGGAAACATCATATTTTGATTTTAGCCTCGGAGTTAAATGCTGCTGGATTATCAGCGGGCAACATAAATTCTTTGGCTTTTAATGTTGCTAGTATTGGGTCTTCCGGAGTTCATAAGGCCTTTACAATGAGTATTGCAAACACCTCGTTAACTGCCTTAACTTCTACTTTACAAACGTCTGGATTTACAACAGTCTTCGGACCTGTAGATTATCAGCCCATTGTTGGCACAAATACACATACTTTTTCAACTCCATATTTATGGGATGGCGCTTCAAATATTATTGTTGAAGTCTGCTTTACAAATGATGCTACTTCCAGTGGTATTTATTTTACCCAAAATGCCATAATGAATAGAACTACTACGTCGTATAATAGTGTCGCATATCTAGTTGCTGATAATGTTGCCCAATGCCCACTTTCTACAGGGGCAAGTTTATCTACTGCAAGACCTAATATGGTTATTGCAGGTACAGGCACATGTTCAAGTCCCCGTACAGCGGTAATTGCTAACGTTAGTTCTGCGGCTCCTTTGTCAATTACGGGATCACAAACTGTTTGTAATAACTCTATTACGATGTTAACAGTAACCTCTAATTTGTCAGATTACGACTCTTATATCTGGACCCCTGTTACTGATCTTTATTCAGACGCGGGAGCCACAATCGCCTATATTGGAGGAACAAGTGCAACAACTGTTTATTCTAAATCGGCTATTGCTGGATCAGTTACATATTCTTGTACATCTAATAATTCATCGACTTCTTGCGCAAATGTTGCAACAACAAGTATTGTCGTGTTGCCTGCTGTTCTTACAATTACATCTTCACAAAATACTATTTGTATTAGTGGTAGTGCAATTCTAAGTGCCATGCCAGCAACTGGATATGGGGCGGCAACTTTTCAGTGGCAGAATTCAACGGATAATATTGTATTTACTGATATTGCCGGAGCAAATTCCTTAGGATACACAACGCCAACAATTACAAATACAACATACTATAAGTTGGTTGTAAAAGTTAGTTCAATAACATGTACTGAATCGAATGTTGTTTCAGTTGTTGTAAATAATCCTTCTATTGTATCAACAACACCTGCTATTCGTTGTGGTGCCGGAGCTGTAACTTTGGGAGCTGCTGGTTCAGCCGGAACGACATTAAATTGGTATGCCGCATCTTCTGGCGGTTCAATTTTAGGAACAGGAACTTCTTTCACAACGCCAATTATTAGCGCTACTACTAATTATTGGGTTGAAGCTTCTGGTGGAACAAGTGGAATAATTTCAGTAGGCCCTGTTTCTCCTACTGCTCAAGGAGGAGTTATTGCAACTCAATCTGTTGCATGGAATGTCAATTTCACAACACTAGTTCCAACTACGATTAAGTCTGTTGATATTTTTCCAATGGCTTCAGGTCAATCTGGTGTTATTCAAGTACGCCAAGGATCAACGACTAGTGGAACATTATTGGCAACAATAAACTATACAACGACAGTATCCGGGGGAACAACACCTCAAACAATTCTGATTGATTTTAACTTGCCAGCGCCAGGCTCCTATAATCTTTATACAAGCACTCTTCCTTCTTCAGGAATCAGAAGAAATACCTCAGGCGCAGTATATCCTTATGTCTCTTCTGTTGCAAATATTACAGGCAATGGATATGATAATACATACTTCATGGGAATGTACAATTGGGTTTTTACAACCGAATGTGTTTCGTCCAGACAAAGTGTTCTTGCTACTATTAACACCCCCCCATCAATTTCTGCCACATCCACGCCAACTTCAATTTGTGCCGGTGAAAGTGCAACACTCGAAGTCTCAAGTTCAAATAGCGGATATACCTATTCGTGGCTCCCATTTACTACACCTTCAACGGGATCATCTGTTTCTGCTTCTCCACTTATTACAACGATTTATACAGTGACAGCTACCGATAATTCTGGTGGAGCTAACAATGGATGTTCAACAACAACTACAGTGAATATTGGCGTAAATCCACTTCCTTCTGTTGTTACAGTTACACCGAACAGTGCCGCAATATGCTCAGGTAGTATTCAGCAATTGACAGCCAGTGGTGGTACTATTGGAGGCAATTATACTTTTGGTACTGCTACAACAACAAATACAACTACTGGATATCCTTCTCCTTACACCAATTATTTTGGAGGAACAAAGCATCAAATGTTAATTAGAGCCAGTGAGCTAATTGCAGCTGGAATGGTAGCCGGTCCAATTAATTCAGTTTCTTTCACAGTTTCAGCAGTTGGAACTTCATTTACTGGAACTTTGTCTTCATTTCAAATACGAATGAAGAATACTTCAACGAATGTCTTAACAAATACTTCATTCGATTCGGGATTAACTTTGGTTTATGGCCCCTTAACTCAAGCTATTCCTACCACTGGATTGCCCGCTGCTGTAACGCACGCCATTACGCCATTCTTTTGGGACGGAATCAGTAATATTATTATTGAGACTTCATATAGTAATGCCAATAGTGGAATCTCTTCTGATTTTGTTCAAATGAGAAATAGTGATCCGGGATTTGTTAGCTCAAATTGGTATTATGCTGATGGAGCTACACCTGCAGCTGTCCTCGCTGCCACTTCTCCTTCTGGTTCTGGTAATGCTAGGCCTAATATTGTTTTAAATAGCATAGTTCCTACTACAATAACATGGATTCCCACTACAGACCTTTATACTGATGCTATAGCAACTACTCTTTATACCGGATCTGCTGCATCTATTGTGTATGCAAAACCTGCGTCAAGCATTACTTATACAGCAATTGCAACAACAGGATTTGGCTGTACCTCTTCTGGCGTTGCCTCTATTACTGTCAATCCCTTACCCACAATAAATTTAACAAGTCCTTCTGTTTTGACTATTTGTGAAGGTGGAAGTACTGATATTACTTTAGCTTTTACCGGAACTCCTCCCTGGAACTGGATTGGCGACGATGGATCTGGACCATCAACATTTTCAGTGACTACAAGTCCGTATACTGCTAGTGTTAATCCGACTTCAAATACAACGTATAGTATAATAAGTGTTACAGATGATAATGGTTGTACAAATTCATCAACCCAAAGCGTTGCAGTTACAGTTGACCCAATCTCAATTCCCGGCATAGCTACTGCTTCTGATATGGCTGTATGCTCCGGAAATGGAACCATCATTACTTTAGCATCCTCTGTAGGAGA
>PHDH01000157.1 GCA_002840935.1 Bacteroidetes bacterium HGW-Bacteroidetes-21
TATTCGTTGCGAAGCGGATAATAATTATACCGTTTTTCATTTACAAAATGGTATTAAGCATGTGTCCTCAAAAACCTTAAAGGATTATGATGAATTATTGAGTCAGGATGGTTTTTTCAGAGTCCATAAATCGCATTTAATTAAAATCAGTTGTATCAAAGAATATATCAAAGGAGAAGGGGGTTATGTTATTCTTGATGACGGTAGCAATATTGATGTTTCGAGGCGAAAAAAGGATGCTTTGATAGAGATACTTACAAAATAAAAAGAGACAGAAAAAATTCTGCCTCTTCCTATAACAAATTAATTAGGGATATTAATAATAGATTTCTAAACCGTGAAGTGTAACTGTCCCGGTGTTTGTATCACTGGCATCAGCGCTATATCTAAATAAACTAAAAATGATAGCATCTCCGGGTTGAAGATTCTCAGGTAAGTCTGTATCATGAATTTTTGCAATAACATTTATAGGTTTATTAATTATGGGAAAACTGGGAACAGTTGTAACCATATCTAGTCCAGTTGAAGCTCCAATTCCTTGAATAAAACTGCCATTTCCTCTTGCAATACACATTGAATTTGGCGAAAATTTCATATTTCCGGTCGCAGAAGCACTAAGTATCATTCTAATAAAAATATCGTCGCCGGCAGTATAATTGTCGGGAATAATAAAACTACCATAAATAGAACCTACTCCGGCAGCTTCTGGAAAACGAATGCCCGACATATAGCTAAAGCCTACTCCATATGTACAATTTCCATCGAAGCGCAAGCCTGTTACACTTATCGACATTTTTTTCAGGTTTTCGTATTTGCTTAAATCAACCGTTGTAGCATCGCTGGTTAAACTTAAAGTATTCCCGGTCAGCGTTAAATCCTGAATTTCGTTGGTAGGACTGGCATCCGCATCATCTGGATTGGAGATAAATCCCAAGTCGTTATTTAAGTCAGAAACATTTGAAGGAATTGCAGGTGTGCCTGTCAAATGAGCATAATTTCCGTCAAAACCGTAAGTATTGATGCTGTCTTCAAAATTTGGCGTGTTGGTTAAATCGCTGTAATCTTTATCCCATGCGGTAAATGTAGGATCAGTTTCAGAAGTCAAATAGCCTGATAAGTCAGGAGTGTTGGTTAAATCACTATAATCTTTATCCCATGCTGTAAATATTGGGTCTGCCTCATTGATAGTGCCGGTAATTGATTCTGCCGTTTTTGCATGCAAAGCGTAGGGGACTGAAATTAATTGTGATGTACCAACAAGGCTGTAATTACTCCCTCCGGTTTCATCTACAGATACTTGTAATGAATATGCACCTGTTGAAAAATCAATATTGGCAATACTACCTAATGATGATGTGCCATCGCCAATTTTTAAAGTAAATAACCCAAACTGATTTGTAGTTACATTATGTGTCTCGGTAAAGACTGCTGAAGTTCCATCCAGAATAGATATCTCAACGGAAATATCCTGATTGTTCAATGTCTCACCGCTGGCATTTCTTGCAATTGCCTGATAATTGAACATGTTTGGAGTTTGTGCCATCATAATGATAGAAGCAAAAACCATGACTAAAGTAAAAATCCTTTTTTTCATATTATTTTTTTTTGTTTTAAATTATTGTTTAACGATTCTGAATTTTTCAAAAACTTTGTTGTCTGAACTTGTAATATTCAAAAAGTACATGCTGCTGGAAAAGCCTGAGACATCAATTTTGTTGGTTCCAATGTTAATTGAACCCTGTTTGATAATATTTCCTTGAATGTCTGAAATAACATAGTTCGAATTATTTTGAGGCGAGACAATGTACATTGAAGTTGCCACTGGATTAGGGTAAACCTGAACTTGTGCCACATGATGAATTCCATTTTCAATTCGGGTAATGGTGTAACTGGGCTGGTGGAATCCCTGTGTTAGCATAAGATTCCCGGAGGAAATACTTTCGACGTTCATTTCACCCAACGACCAGGATAAGGAAATAAGTGAGTTTGCCTGATAATCGCCTGAATTGGATATCAGTTCCTGAGCGTAGGATTGAAGTCCAATGACGGCCAGAATTAATAGAAGATGTAGCTTTTTTTTCATATGGTTTTCGATTTAGATTTATTAAGCCAAAAGTATGTAGGCTAAATTTCATACGAAACCATCAATTAGTTAACGGCAGGGGTGAATTATTTAAAGGCAGAAAGGAATGTTTTATTCGTTCCCGATGTAAAAGTGATTTTAGAAAGTTCTTTAGAATATTTATTCTAAATTGAGTTGCAGTGCATTAAATTACAGGTAGTTAGCTGAATTTATCTGCCTCTCCACTTATTTTTGTTATTATTACTTTCGCGTGGGTTGCTGTTCGAACTGCGTTTTTGATTTGGGCTGGACGATCTTCTTTCTCCCCGTTGTTGTTTAACAGGTGCAACCGGGTGGTGGTCCATTAAAGGAAAAGGGTGATTGTCGACAACAGTGATTTTCTTCGAAATAAGTTTTTCAATATCTTTCAGGTAAGGCTTTTCGGTAGCATCGCAAAAGGATATGGCTATCCCATCGGCGCCAGCTCTTCCGGTTCGTCCAATGCGGTGAACATAAGTCTCAGAAATATTAGGCATTTCGAAATTCAGCACATACCCCAGATCATCTACATCAATACCACGTGCAGCAATATCAGTGGCTACTAGTACTCTTATTTCCTGTGCTTTGAATAAAGTTAGTGCTCTTTGTCTGGCATTTTGGGCTTTATTTCCGTGAATAGCTTCGGCTTTTATCTTATTTTTTTGCAATATACGAACGACTTTATCTGCTCCATGTTTGGTGCGGGTAAATACGAGCATAGTTCTAATTTTGGGATCCTTCAGAATTTCTGTCAGCAAACCATTCTTATTGCCTTTATCGACAAAATATACAAACTGTTGGATAATATCTACTGTCGAAGATTTAGGCGTAACCGAAACTTCTTTGGGTTTATATAAAATAGTACTTGCCAGAGTCACAATTTCGTCGGGCATAGTGGCCGAGAAGAAAAGGGATTGTCTTTTGCGGGGAAGGGCAGCGATGATTTTCTTTACATCGTGAATAAAGCCCATGTCGAGCATACGGTCGGCTTCGTCGAGAACGAAGATTTCGATGTCACGCAGCGAAATAAAGCCCTGATTCATGAGGTCGAGCAGTCGGCCTGGTGTTGCCACCAGAATGTCGACACCGTTGCGTAAAATAGCTGTCTGAGGGTTTTGTTTAACCCCACCAAATATTACAGTGCAGGTCATACCAGTATGTCTGCCATAGGCTTTAAAACTCTCGTCAATTTGTATAGCCAACTCGCGGGTAGGAGTAACGATGAGACTTCTGATCTTTCTTTTTTTATCGTATGATCTGTTGGCGCCTAGAATTTGGAGTATGGGAATAGCAAATGCTGCGGTTTTTCCTGTACCGGTTTGGGCGCAACCCAATAAGTCTGTGCCTTGTAAAACGATGGGGATTGCTTGTTCCTGAATGGGAGTGGGAGTAGTGTAGCCTTCTTCTTCTAATGATTTTAAAATGGGCTCAATAATGTTCAATGATTGAAATGATGTCATGTAATTTGTAAATTTTCTTTGATTTTGTTGAAAGTAAACCCTGGTAATAGCTCGTGAATCTTCAATTTTGTTTCTTCGTCATGTCTTTCCTCAGGGTTATAAAATTTTATGTCTGCTTTAATTTGTAACAGATATAATGCATCAAAGGTAGTCTTTATTTTCCCATTAATTTTGTGATAAGTATAATTTCTCTGTTTATAACATAATTGTCTTCAATAAATCAAATGGTTACAATGATAGTGGGGATTTTGTCAAACATCATCTTGACTCTACTTTTGTGATATTTTAAAACCTAAGATAGTATTATTAGACTTTTTTTTATACTTTTGCGCAGAATTTGGTTCCGTAGCTCAGTTGGTGCCGAAAAACCAGAAATCTATGATTACGTAGTTTTTCGAGCATCCACGATACAGTAAAAATCTTTAATTTTAACTGTATCGGGAATAGAGCAATAACAAGAGTCGCAGCTTAGAAGGCTGTTACTCAATGACATATTGGTTCCGTAGCTCAGTTGGATAGAGCAACAGCCTTCTAAGCTGTGGGTCAAGCGTTCGAATCGCTTCGGAATCACAAGGGTTTCAGAAAGAATAGAAAAACCCGGTTTAAACATAGTTTAAACATTTAGAAGAATCTAAGCAGGAGTATCTCCTGTTTTTTTTTGTGGCATTTGCTAATTTTCCGAAAAAAACGATCTATGTATTAACCTATTCTCACACTAAGGTTGAAAGAGAGTTTTTTTAATTCGGATTTAAGACTCAATATGTAAATCACTTTTATTTGAAAAATCTTATATAATTGTAAAGATTTGTAAATCAATTTTTCATATTATTGTATTAAATTTAATAACAATGTTGCAATCAGAACAAATTGAGAACATAATTAAAAGCCGCCCCCGTTCATTTGGCTGGTTTACTCTTCAGAAAATTTGGCTTATTATATTTATAATTGTAGGATGTGTTTTCTTTTCCATATTTTTATGGCAATTGTTAACATATATGACACAAATTGTATTTATTGAAGCCAGTATAGAAAATCTGCAACAGCAATTAAAGATTAGCAAAGAAACATCGACTATTATAATTGAACAATTAATAAAAAGGGGTGCAATTTTTTCAATTGTCGAAAGTTTTTTCTTAAGTATTTTCTCCTTTATTATTGCAAGGTATTGTAAAAAGGTTATTAATAGAAACCGCTATATCATTAAGATGGAGAGGGAATTGAAAAATAATAGGATATGAGAATATCTTGCAATTTGCTTCATGTAGTTGCCATACAGGCTAAAGAGGCAGGAATGAATGATAAGTCTAAAAAGGGAATTTTGAGATTAATAGTTCTTGGAATACTATTATTACCAATGGTTTCGTATTCGCAAGACACGATTACTAAATCGGACTATAAAAGAATCGGAGATTTGGTTTATTACAATGATAGTATCTTTTCAGGTATAGCAATTAAGAAAGCAGAGAATGGACAAATAATTGTCGAAGAACATTTTGAAAATGGCCTTGCTCATGGATTATGGAAAGAGTGGTACAAAACAGGAGAAAAGAAATTTGAAGGTGCATTTGTTAATGGTAAAAATGACGGTGTTTGGATACAATGGTTTGCTGATGGAAAAATCCAAAGAAAATTGACTTTTAAAAATGGTCAAATAATTTTGAATGAAGAATAAATACCTGTACGAATAACTAAGCTTCCCCAACATAACAGACAAACTCAGTGTTCACGTCGTTTCAAAAGTCTTGATCATTATTGTTTTTTTGATTATTGTAAAATGTGTTATATTTGATTAATATTTTATATTTTGCACAGTGCAAATTACCAGGCCGTTAGTACCTATAATAAATTGAAAACTATGAAATATATTCTCTGGATTACATTAATTTTATTTTTATGCTCCTGCGATGGGTTTTTAAGACCAATTTCATATGATTCTCCATTTCCAAAAAAAAACTATGACTTGACTAAAATTCTTGGAAATGATTTTACTATTATTGGAGATAATGATACTTTAATTACTTATTACATAACTTGTAATGGAGATAAAAACATTATTCAAGATTCCAATCTTGATACTTTTTTTATAGGTAAGGTATGCAAATACAGAGGTCTATATTACTTTAACGAGCAGTATGATGATACAACTTTTTGGATTTGGGCTGTTAGAATATCTGATTCTTTAATTTATGGGCTTAATAGTAGTGAATATCAAATGGGGAATATTTATAATTTGGTTAGAAACGGAGAATATTTGGGGTTAGTTAAATATTTTAATTACGACAGTACTACTGTTAAATTGAAACCGGTTAAAAGTAAGTTAAGAGAATATTCAAAGTATATCCTTAAGGATGTAACCCCTGACATAATTATTTTAAAGAACATTAAAAGCCCAAGCATAAATTCAGAATCAAAGTTATTTGAGAAGGAAGAATATGAGTTTTACTCAAAAGTATATCCTAATCCAACCAACGGTAAACTATTTGTCAATTTACAAGATAAAGGTAATACTCTATACACTTTAGCTGACAATAATGGGAAGGTTTTATTATCTGGACAATTTTTTGAAAAGGAAAATAACATTGACTTGAGTGTTCTTCCAAACGGAATCTATCACTTGACAATTTCAGATTATTCGGGCATTCAGAGAGAAACAATTAATGTAATTAAAACAGAATAATTATTTGTGTTAACACATACTTAGCATTATACAATGAAAGTATTTTGGTTGATTGAAATAAATGAAGTAATTTGCACAATGTCAAGCGTAAGAACATTATTAAGACCCGATCATAGGCAAATGGACAGAGAAGTTTTTATTACAAGATTAAATAAAGTAAGCAAATCTGCATCGAAATTGGCAAGTCAATTCACTTTTAATAAGATTTCTGAAAAATTGATTTTAAAATTTAGCCTATGGCCTTGAATTGATTACCCAAAATATTATTTGAAATTTAACAGAAAGAAATTTAGTATGTCAGCGATTTTGATGAAAAGGATAATACACATATTGATCTTTCTAATATTTCCAATAATTGTAAAAAGTCAAAATGAGTATTTGGAAAGACTCTCTTTATTGGGCGCAGTACCCGAACTTGGCATTTCACCATCAGAAGAAATTTGGGTAGCTACAAATGCCGGGAATGTATATTATACTAAACAAATTGGAGAGCTATGGCATCTAGGACCTTTTGGTTCTTTAGACCCATTTAATTACAGCTCAGGGAAGACTTTCGAAAGAATAAATTTTTTTTCTGAAAACAATATGATGATTTCAGGTTTTATTCAGGAGGGTGGCAAAGAAGACTTTGTTTATAGGTCAGATAACCATGGTCTGACATGGGATAAAGTAGTATTTGGAAAAAGTAGTTGGATTGACGCAGCATATATTAACAACAACGGGAAAGCATGGATGAGTGGTAGTTCCCAACTTATTTACTATACTAAAGACAACGGTGAAACATGGGTGGCATTTGACAAAGTAGAGCAAACAGGAAATTTAAGATTTTCAACAATTCATTTTGCAAAAGACGAGAAAATTGGGTTATTTGGCTCCTTTTGGGATGTCCTCTACAGAACAATTGACAATTGTCAAAGTTGGGAAAAACTACCAACACCTTTAAGTCAGAAGAAATATAAACTATTGTCAAAGGAAGACCGACCAGACATTAGGAAAATAAGAATTTTCGGTAACTATTATATTATTAATCAACAAGGGAAAGTCTTTTTTACAAAATCAGACTCAATAAATTGGACATTCCTACCTAATATTATTGACTTTGAAATAACAGAAGATGATAATTTATACACAATAAATCAGAATTTAAAAGTTGAACTATACAACAGCAACTTTTCAAAAACATGGAGTTCCGAGCAAAAAATAGAAGCATCTCTAAGAGCAATAAGTGTCAAAAACAACAAATTATTCGTCCTCTCATATGAGAGTATATACAAGATTAGTCCAAAGGAATTTATTGTTTCAGATATTTATACCAATGAGATTCACATTAAAGAGCCATATTTAAAATTGAATTTCGTTGGAGAAGAATATGGATTTGAAAACAAAGACATTTTGTGTTTTGATAAAGAGAAAAAACAATGGTATCGATTTATGACCCTTGATTTTTCTATTTCAAATGCCACAATATTTAAAGATTATCTTATTGTAGCTGATGCCAATTTTAACCAGTATTATTCAGTTGACAATAAGGCCAAAACTATAAATAAGTTTGAACTGCCTTCAAGTTTATTTTCAAATTGTATAGTAAAAGAAGTACATTTTGAAAATGAAAGTCAAGGATGTTTCCACTCTAATAACGAACAGAAAATATACATACATAAAGACAGTAGTTTTGTAGTTGACAAAAAGTCAAATTCTTCTAAATACCTTTCTCAGGCTGAAAACGAAATTCGCGATTACACAATTAAAGGATTAGTTGATATAATAGATAGTTCACGGTTTATGAAGGTTTCATTAGAGGACTTAGATATATCTGAGAATGATATTCTGCAATTTAAGAAGTTCATAGACAACGAAGAGAAAAGAATTATTAAAACCGGTTTTGACCGACTTGATTTTGAAAATTTGTATTCTTTTTTAGGTGAAAATACTGACTTTGGCTTTTACAAAGCTGTGGCAGATTCTATACATACAATAAGTGATGCAGACATTAATAATGCTTTTTGGCAAGCTTACGGGAATTGGAGTACTACAACTAATTGGAGAAGAATAGTATTTTTATTTCAAGATGGCAAGAAACTGATTGTTGAAAATTCAGATGACAAACCTAATTATTTATATTCGCCTTGGCTTGTTGACTATGAAGGTTTGAAATTTAGATCAAACTCAATCGTATTTGGACAAAAGATTGATGAAATAACGAATGGACAGTTCTTTCTTAACGTTACAAGAGATAAGAACTATGCAATATTTAAGATAGCTGATTACATGTATAGAAAGAAATTAAATGAAAAATAATAGTGAAAAGAAAGACCCCATAGTCGGTAACTATTCTATAGCGAAACGTTGGCAATAAATATGACAAAGGCATGAAGCAATATCAATTAATCATTTTTACAATACTTACATTTCAAGTTCACCTTTATGGACAGCCTTTGGAGTTTCCTAAATATTCTAATGGATTGATCTATAATGATACCACTATGGAGCAATTAGCATTTTTAGTTGATTCACTAAATTTGAAATACAAAAATTGTGATTTAAATAAAAAGTACTACGCTAAAGCTCAAGCAAACTGTCATAGATTTGAAATCAGTGAATTAAATTTAAATGAATTTAGAAAAGATATAGATAGTGGTTTGTCTTTTGAAAAATTATCAGAAAAGTATCCACAAGCATTTATAGATAAAAATCTTTTGCTTTTTAGTTACAATAAAACAGGATATCGCGGTGATAAACAGGTAGTTTTTAGGACATTGCCTCTCTCAAGATCAGATAATTCAGGTGAATATGATATTACAGTTGAAGATGATACAAGTGCTTATTTTAGTTATCGTGATAATAATTGGATTATCTGGTTTCGCCCTTAGAGGTTGTTTAAAATTCACTTTTAAATTCTGTTGAGCATTAATCTAACCATTGCTAGTAGGACAAAACTCTTACT
>PHDH01000158.1 GCA_002840935.1 Bacteroidetes bacterium HGW-Bacteroidetes-21
TGTAGTAAGAGTTTTGTCCTACTAGCAATGGTTAGATTAATGCTCAACAGAATTTAAAAGTGAATTTTAAACAACCTCTGAAGCATTATTTGTTGTTCATTCTTTAAATACGCACCATAATTTGTTTCAAACTTTTTGATTTCACAAAAAACAGAATCGGCATTGATACGAGCACTGCTTTTTGATATTATTTCAGACATCGGATAACCAAGCAAAGGATTATATATCACTTTTTTAACTATAGAATCAGAAGGCAGACAATAAGGAGATTCAGATTCTCTGTAATTAAAAAACTCCATTATATCCGGAATCAGAACATCCGGTTTGACTCCTGTTTTTTGATACGATTTACCATTCAACCGATATATTTTCTGGCAAGTAATTTTTAAGTAACCAAAACTCTTATCATACTTTTGAGCTAAAGTTTGATTGTTTATCGAAGTATCCACCGGAAGCACCTGCTGTCCTGTTGCTTTTCCATAAGTTGGGCTTCCAACGATAATTGCTTTTTTATAATCCTGAAGAGAAGCCGCTACCAGCTCAGAAGCCGAAGCCGAAGCTCCGTTAACAAGAACTATCAGGGGACCGTTATAAATTGTACCCCTGTTCATATCTTTAAGCAACATGGGCTTGCTCCCTTTATACTGAGTAATTGACAAAGGTCCTTCATCAATAAAAATTCCAATTAAATTAAGTGCCTCGGCCACAGAGCCTCCCCCATTATATCTTAAATCAAGAATTAACCCTTTAATACTATCCTTTTGTAATTTTAATATCTCCTTGGCAACATCATTCGAACAGCCCATTACGTTGCTATTTTCCCAGGCCGACGTATAAAAATCCGGAAGAGGGATATATCCAATATTCTCTTTACCCTTAAGAACATAGCTCGTAATGGTATTATCCTCTACTTTAAGCAATGTTTTTTCCAAATGAACTGACTTCCTCGATCCGTCCTGTTTTATAACAGTCAATATGACTGTCTTAGAAGGAATCTCAGAGATATATCCCTGCGCTTCTTCAAGTTCCATCGAACTTAGGTCAATACTCTTTCCTTTTTCCCATTCGATATTAATCAACACATCCCCAATATTCAGCATATTTGACTTCCAGGCTGAACTTCCGGGGACTAAATGACTGATAAGAATTTCATCGTTCTCATTCGTTTCTAGCATAAACCCGAAAGCTAAAGCTTGTGTTGAGAGCATCTTTTTAAAAGACGCTTCCTCTTGAGGCATAAAAAAGTTGGAATGGGGATCGAAACACGTAGCTATCGCATTCAGATATAAGCTTACAACATAGTTGTCAAAACCCATCGGACTATTGAGTATATTCTTAATTCTTTTGTTGACTCTGGTTTTAATCTTCTCCCTCACTTTAGCTTCGTCTTCGACTATTTGTTTTTCATCAGGACTTGGATTTTTAATATTATCAAAGCTTCCATAATACTCAACCAAAAATTTGTATTTTAAATTCTTTTCCCATTTGGCTCGCCGCAGGACTTCACTTTCGGGAAACATTCTTTTGTACCCACGATATAAGATCAAGGTATCTTTTTCGTTCAGATTCAAGGGCTTCTCCATTATCTTGCTGATGATAGAATCGGCTTCAAGAAGTCTAACTTTATAAAGCGTAATCACTTTTTTAACAAAGACATCCGACTTGTTTAAAATTTCATCATCCTGCTGCAAAGCGTATTTTGATAATTCAAGATAATCGTTGTTGGTGAAAATTCGACAGTGTGGATCCAGCGATTCAATAAACAAATCAAACATGTTTTGCGAAAAAGTATCATCCAAAGCACGTGGACTGAAGTGAAATTTTTCTAACATTTTATAGGTCAGAAAAGCCTGATTCCCGTAATCTGTATTCTGTGCTTTCGACAATATTGCACAAATTGACAAAAAGAATACTAGTAATATTTTAATTATGCCTCTCACTTAATACTTCAATAAACTTAGTCAAATTTGACGATGGAAATATATGAAAAAATCTATAACAAAACCCCAAGTAATTGCGAAAAAATTAAATTGGCGGTTTTTATTTCGAGCCTTTATGACAAAAACACATCGGCCAGTGATAGCCATTTATCCTCATTTTTTTACCATCTTCAAATCTAATGATCTTAAATTCAATAATCCCCAACGATTTTGTGTATATTTGACCATAATTTTACAACATGGAAACAGGAAAAGACCTGAAGCTAGCCGTCCTTATCGACGCCGACAATGTGCCTTACGCGAACGTCAGAGAGATGTTCGAGGAAATTGCCAAATATGGCACACCCACCTTTAAGCGCATTTATGCCGACTGGACCAAACCAACTGTTTCGGGATGGAAAAAAGTACTTCTCGAAAACGCCATCACCCCCATACAGCAATACAGCTATTCGACCGGGAAAAATGCCAGCGACTCCGCACTGATCATCGATGCCATGGACATACTTTATACAGGCAAAGTGGATGGTTTTTGCATTGTTTCCAGTGACAGCGATTTTACCCGGCTGGCTACACGTTTGCGCGAAGCAGGCATGAAAGTCATTGGTATCGGCGAAAAGAAAACACTGAATCCTTTTATCACCGCCTGCGACAAATTTATTTATATCGAGATTTTAAAACCCGATAGTGAAAGTCAACCCGAAAACAAGAATCGGGTTAAGACTGGAAAAGCAATTAAACAAGTCAAAACACCCTTAAGCAAAATAGATCCTAACATTATCAAACTCATCTCCGACAGTATCTCTGATATTGCAGATGAAAATGGCTGGGCATTTCTTGGTGATTTGGGTAATCTGGTGCTAAAAAAACGACCCGATTTTGACCCCCGCAATTACGGTTTTCAAAAAATGTTGCCCTTTATCCGCGGCATGAACCGTTTTGAAATTGATGAAAGAGACTCTGGCAGAAACAATATCAAGCTCATCTATATTCGTAAAAAATAGTTTTTTACAGATCCTGCCGTTGATATTCATCGGCTATACATCGAAGAAAATATTTATGCCAATTTCACATTGTATAATTGGCAATTTAATACCTTTGACTAATAATATTAAGGGGTTTCCGGTTAGAATGTATGAGCGAATTCTTTCAACAAATTCTGGGAACATTTGAATTGCCACTTACGAATCCCGTATTGGTTTTTTCACTCATTCTTTTTATTATTCTTTTATCTCCCATTTTGCTTAGACGACTTAATATTCCGGGTATTATCGGATTGATAATTTCGGGCGTTATTATTGGACCCTATGGGCTTAATATTTTAGAAAACAATTCTGCTATTGAACTTTTTTCGACCATAGGTCTTTTATATATTATGTTTATTGCAGGGCTTGAGCTTGATTTAAAGGAGTTTAAAGTCAATAAATACAAAAGTTTACTCTTTGGCTTTTTCACTTTTACCTTTCCATTACTCATAGGATTTCCTGTCTCTTATTATCTGCTTAACTACGACATGAATGCCAGCTTATTGATAGCAAGTATGTTTGCTACACATACCTTGGTAGCTTACCCTATTGTCAGCAAACTGGGCGTTTCAAAAAATCAGGCAGTGGCAATAACCGTAGGCGGAACAATTTTAACCGATACTGCAGTCTTAGTTTTATTAGCTATTGTAACAGGTAGCCAGGAAGGGGAACTAAATCAGGAATTCTGGATACGCCTTGGACTTTCTATGTTGGCCTTTTTGATTATTATGTTTGTGATTATTCCAAGGATTACCAAATGGTTTTTCAAGAAGCTGGAAAGTGAAAAACATGCCCATTATATATTTGTATTAGCTGTTGTCTTTTTTGCCGCTTTTTTAGCTGAGGTAGCTGGATTAGAACCTATTATAGGTGCTTTTGTTGCAGGACTTGCACTCAATTCTCAAATACCTCATTCTTCGGCATTAATGAATCGCATAGAATTTATAGGAAATTCACTATTTATACCGTTTTTCCTTATCTCTGTGGGCATGCTCGTTGATGTAAAAGTAATTTTTCAGGGCCCATTTGCATTGATTATTGCCGCAACATTAACTTCGGTTGCCCTTTTCGGGAAATGGATTGCCGCATTATTCACCCAGATTTCATTTCGTTATACAAAGACCCAGCGCAACCTTATCTTCGGACTTAGCAGTTCACATGCTGCCGCCACTCTGGCAGTAATCCTTGTCGGTTTTCGCGCTAAAATACTGGATGAAAATGTACTTAACGGAACCATCATCCTCATCCTGATTACTTGTATTGTTGCCTCTTTTGTAACTGAAAAAGCAGCCAAAAGGATAGTTCTTGAAGAGGACTATGAAATATCCTCAGATACCGAATTTAAAAATAGAAAAAATGAACAAATTTTAGTACCCATTGCCAATGTTTCAAATTTCGAAAATCTTCTGGAACTGGCTTTGATCATCAAAAACAAAAAATCTCAAAACCCTGTTACAATTCTCTCTGTTGTACCCAACGATGCCATTGCTGAAAACAATCTATTGAAAACACGAAAAAAATTAGAAGACTTTGTTCGTTTAGGGGCTGCTGCCGAAATAGACATTAATGCCCTTGCAACAATAGATGTCAATCCTGTCGGTGGTATTGCAAGGACTTCACGTGAAATTATGGCCAATATTATCGTTTTAGGCTGGCCCAAAAAAGCAAGTATCATAGATAAATTGGTAGGCGTTAAAATTCAATCAATTATCGATAACGTGGGTAAAAATCTTTTTATCTGCAATATCAACATACCGCTTTTAGACCATAAAAAAATCGTTTTAATTACGCCTCCATTGTCTGAAAAAGAAAGTGGCTATACGATGTGGCTGGAAAAAATATTAAGACTTTCGCAGGAACTGCATATCCCTATCGTTCAATATGGTATGCCAGAAACCCAAAAGTCCATTCAAAAAGAAATCCTTAAGGCACGTATTAGTGTTTCTGTCACCTACCATCATTTAGATAATTGGGAGGATCTACTGTCGTTATCACGAAAGATAAATGATAAAGATTTAATCATACTCGTTTCAGCAAGAAAAGGCTCTGTTTCGTTCATGAATATCATGGACAATCTTCCATTAAAACTAGAGAAATATTTCAGCAGCAACAACAAAATCATTATTTATCCACAGCAACATAGTCAATATCATCAGAATAAAAACTATGAAGATCTTTCTTCTGCGCCACTCACCTGGGGTGTTGAAGCCATTGAACATTTAAGCAAAGGTATTGGCAATATTTTCAAGAAAGACTAAAAAACAGCTATGCCCCAACTCCTATAAACACAAGTCTTGTAGAATCAGAAATATCAAATAACTCTTACGTTAATAATTGATTAATTTCATTATTTCATCAAGCTTTGGTGTTAGAATTATTTCGGTTCTTCGATTATTTGCTCTGCCTTCAGGGGTTGAATTTAACGATTTTGGTGAGTATTCGCCCTTTCCAGAAGCTGTTAAACGAACAGGTGCAATTTTGTATTCTTCTGTAAGTATCCGTACAATTGATGTAGCTCGTGAAACACTAAGATCCCAATTGTCATGGTATATACTTGTCTTGATGGGGATATTATCTGTATGCCCCTCAACCAGAATATCAATGTCTGAGTTTTTATCCAAGACATCAGCCAAAACCTTAATAGCCTCCTTACCTTTCGCTTCAATTGAGGCACTCCCCGACTTAAATAATAGTTTATCCGACATAGAGACATACACTTTTCCATTTTTTATCTCTACCGAAAGTTCATCTGATTGAAACCCTAATAAAGCTTTTCGTAATATATCATTCAACCTCTTTGTTACAGAGTCCTGTCGAGAAATTATTTGTTGCAAATCATTCAAAGCTTTTTCTCTATCTTGAAGCAACTTTTCTTTGGCAATTAATTCCTCCGATTTTTGTTTCAATGAAATACTGTATTGTTCTGCTTGTGACAAATTTTCACTAATTAAATCACTATATTGCTTTTCCGCCTTGCTAATTTTTTCATTCAAACCAACAATTTGTTCTTCCATTTTGGTAATTTGATTATCCCTTACAGATACGGTATTACACAATAAATCCCTTTCTTGAATTACATTTTTAATTCTCTTGGTTACAATAAGTTTTTTCTCTGGCTTTGCATCACCACATCGATAAATTGGTTTACACGAACTAAACGCCGTTACTATGGCCAAGGATAATAAAACTACATTTTTCATTTTCTTGTGAATTTTGTTTTTAATGGTTTATTGCTCTTTGAATACTCGTGCTTCGAAATAAAAATAGAATCTTAAAATGAAAATTCTATCCTATTAATGCTAGCATGGAATGAAATGTCAATTTATTTAACAATACTAACACTTCCTGTTTTTTCGTGCGTATTTCCATTTTGATCATCAAATTTTACATGCCAAACATAAGTTCCAACCGGCATCAGCTGATTTCCCTTGCTTCTCCCATCCCACTTTTCACTTAGCTCAGTATTAACGTCATATCTGCCTGTATTCCAAATTTCTTCTCCCCATCGATTATATATCCCCAAAAAGAAATTTGTCTCTTTTATTCCATGTGCAAAAATATAAAAATCATCATTTATCTGATTATTATCTGGACTAAAGGCACTTGGAGCATAAAAAGTAAACTCTTCCTTTATTAACAAAGGAAAAACTGCGGAATCTTTGCAACCCATATTAGAAATTGCAATTAACTCAACAGGATAAGTTCCTGCTCCAGGAAAGTTATGCATTGGATTCATAAGGGTTGAAAAATTACCATCGCTAAAATTCCATATAAAAATATCTGCATCCGTTGTCATGTTATGGAAAGAAATCTCAGGATTTATTTCAGTAGCAAATTCAGGAGTCCATGTAAACTGTATTTCTGGTTTAGGATATACTACAATGGGCATTGGGATTTGATAATGACTTTTACATCCGTATTGTGAAGTTACCGTTAAATTGACATAATATGTATCAGCGTTTTTAAATGTGTGAATAGGATTTTGTGCCAATGACAAACTTCCATTATCTTGAAAATCCCACGCGAAACTTCTACCATCAGTCGTATTAATCTCGTTAAAATGAACCGTTAATGGTTGACATCCTCTTAAAATATCAACCTGAACATCAACTGGAGGTGAACTTTGAACATCAATCACAACACTTCCACTATCATGAGCACCACAACCATCAAAAACAGTTACCCAGTATTCACTTGTAGTATTAGGATAAACAATAATTGGCGGCGTTACAATCTGCCCCTCTTGATTATACATAAGATACGGAGCTCCAATCCCTCCTGTAATTATTGTCTCTAAAACAACAGGATTTCCCGAACATACATTATTGGTATTTTTAATTAAACTTACATTTAATGGAGGAGAAACAAATACACTGGTAGAATTCATTGCCGTACATCCATTCTCATCTGTCACTATTACAGTAAAAGAAGTATTCTCTACTGGATTTATTGAAATAGAAGAAGTTGTAGCCATATTAGACCATAAATACATGTAATTAGGGCCAACTCCACCACTTGCCGAAGCATTGATGGTTGCAACTTGTCCAAAACAAATAGTCTGAACTTGACTTATCGCCACAGATAATGCAAAAGAGGGCTCATTGATAGCAACTAAGCTTGCAACTGTACAACCCTTCGAATCTGTAACTGTGACAGAATATAAGCCAGAAGTTAAGCCAAAAATGTCTTCTGTGGTCATTTGGTTACTCCAATAAAAACTATAAGGAATAGTCCCTCCACTAATACTTGCGTCTATTTGACCATCATTTTGCCCATAACAAATAATATCTGTATGTGTAAGTTCAGAAGTTAAGCGTGTTGGATTATTAACAACAATTTCTGTTTGTGACGAGGTACATCCATTTTGTGTAACCGTAAGACCAACGGTATGCGAACCGGCATCGGGCCATGAAACGTTTTGAACACCAGCGTTTACGCCTGGCGTAGCATTGCCGCCACTAAAAGTCCAAGTATATTGAGTAGAAGGAGTATTATTGCCAGAATATGTGAGCGTAGAGACATCCCCATAACAATTTAAAGGCGTAGAAGTAAACGCCGATGAAGGGATTGCATTAACGACTACATTCAAAGAGGAGGAACCAAAACAACCATGATTGTCAGATATTGACACAGAATATTGGCCATTTTCCAAAACTGTTGCATTGTTAATTAGAGGATTCTGTTCGAAACTTGTAAAATTATTCGGGCCAGTCCAATTATAACTTAGAGCTCCCGAAGGCGACACAGAAAGTGCGATATTTTGTCCCGCACACACGGGAGCATTGCTAGACATGCTAATTATTGGATTTGGATTAATAACAACGTTCGTCTGAGAACTTCCTTTACATCCGCTGGGGAGCGTTACCGTTACTGAATAAAGTCCTGAAAAAACAGAATTTGTATAAGAAATTGTTGGATTTTGTAATGTGCTGCTGAAACCTCCCGGCCCCGTCCACAAATAGCTGGCTCCTCCGGCTGGCAGTGAGTTTAAAGATAAACTTTGACCATCACAAACAGGACCGTTACTAGAAGAAGATACCGTAGGATTGGGATTCACAACAACAGAAATTTGTGATGTACCCGAACAACCATTACTCTGAGTTATGGTAACAGAATACAATCCAGAAGCTAAAGTAGAAACAGTATTCAAAATTGGGTTTTGCTGTGAACTGGAAAAATTATTAGGACCTGTCCAATTATATTGCTGCCCGTTTGCTGGAAGTGAACTTAAAATTAAATTTTGACCCGAACAAAGCGATCCATTACTTGATGCAATTACTGTTGGATTTGAGTTCACAAATAAAGATGTTTGCGTAGTACTCGAACATCCTGTACTAAGAGTAATCGTCACAGAATAACTTCCAGCGTTGACTAAATTCACAGCATTTACTGTTGAATTCTGCGAATTACTTGTAAATCCATTTGGACCGCTCCAATTATAACTCGCAGCACCAGATGGCTGAGAAAATAAACTTGCATTTTGACCCACGCAAACTGATCCACTATTCGTAGCACTCACCATTGGATTAGGATTCACAGTAACATTTGTTGAAAGTGTTGCGGAACAACCTCCAGTTAATGTTACGATGACAACATAATTGCCGGATGCTGGTAACGTTGCATTATTAATACTCGGATTTTGCAACGAACTAACAAAACCATTAGGACCTGTCCAGCTATAACTGGCAGCCCCAGCGGGTAAAGTTGTTA
>PHDH01000159.1 GCA_002840935.1 Bacteroidetes bacterium HGW-Bacteroidetes-21
TTTAGATTGCTTCTGATTCTTTTGTGTATTGATAATCATTAGTATACGACTTGAATCATCGCAAATACGTAATTTTTTTTTTTATTTTAATGTTCTTCGATTTAAATGCGTTTGCCCTGTCAACAGAAATTATTAATATCTTTTCTAAGTTTTTGCTATCTTTATTGTGTATAAACTAGTTTTTATGTAAGTTTGATTTATGAAAGCAAAGCGAAAAGGTAAAATCGAATCGTCTTTACCGCAGGAGTTCTATGTTTTAGGAATTGCCTCTCACGAAAAACCCTTTAGTATTTGCTGGGAAATAAACCGGATATTTGATACAAAACTTGTCCTTCAGCAGCCCTTTTACAGGAAAAGAAAAGAATTGGGAGATGACCTGTTTTTTGCGACTTTTGGAAATCCAGATGAAGAAATTGGTACAAGATTTATGCTGGTCGAAAATATGCATGCTGATGGATATTTTTTCGAAAGGAATAAAACCTTTCAGTATTTGTTAATTGTTTCAGAAAATATTGCGGCTTTTCCCCCAGACCATTTTATTCAGGGGCTTAAAAAATCAGAAATGATCATTCTTTCTGCACAGATTGCCTTGACGGCTAAAATGGATATCGAATTTTTCAGACATTATTTATAGTATGAGTTTTAATTTTTCGTTCTTGAAAAAAATCAGCGAAACCCCTGGTGTGTCGGGTTTTGAATCTGAAATGCGTCAATTATTAATCAAAGAATTGTCGGGACTGGCAGATTCTTTTGAAATAGATAATCTTGGTAACCTGATATTTTTCAGGAAGGGCACTTCTGATAAAAAAGTCATGGTGGCTGCTCATATGGATGAAATTGGGTTCATCGTAAGGCATATCGACGATCAGGGTTTTATTCGTTTTTTGCCTTTGGGTGGTTTCGACCCCAAAACACTAACCGCACAACGAGTCGTTATTCATGGTAAAAAACCGGTGATAGGAGTTACCGGTTCCAAGCCTGTGCATCTGATGAAAACTGAAGAGAAATCGAAAGTGGTAGAGATGGAAAGTTATTTTATCGATACCGGGATGAAAAAAGAAGAACTCGAAAAATATATTGAAGTGGGGAACCCCATTAGTCGTTATCAGGAACTGATAGAATTGGGAGATTGTGTCAATGGAAAATCGCTGGATAACCGAATCTCAGTCTTTATTCTGGCAGAAGTATTACAACAGTTAAAAGGTCAGGTTTTACCTTTCGATTTATATATGGTTTTTACCGTACAGGAAGAGTTGGGTCTTCGTGGAGCACAAACGGCAACCTTGGGAATTAACCCCGATTTTGCTATCGCTGTTGACACAACCATTGCCTATGATGTGCCGGGAGCCGCTTCGTATGAAACCATTTCAAAGATAGGCGAGGGGATTGCCATTAAGATTATGGACGGATCTGTAGTTTCCGACGCCCGAATGATAGACTTTATGAAAACTACTGCCGATAAACATGGCATACAATGGCAACCCGAGTTATTGCCTGCAGGTGGAACAGATACGGCTTATTTGCAAAGAATGACGGGATTTGGTTCTGTTGCTGGTGCTCTTTCTGTGCCCACAAGGCATATCCATCAGGTGGTAGAGTCTTGTCATAAGGAGGATGTAGCCGCTGGGATATCATTATTGACGGCTTGCATTCTTGAGATGGGAAGCTATTCCTGGAAATATTAATTCACCCTTTGATCTGTTCTTCGATAAGGAAAGTAGAATTGGAAAGATATCTTCGCATTAATTTAGTTAAGATATATTTTCGCTCAGAACTTTTTCCTATTTTTACGAAAATAAACAAAACCTTATGAATAAGATTTTTCCATTTTTGTTTTTTGTTCTTTCTGCAATGAGCATCTTCGCACAGGATGATGAAGTTTTACCCGAAGTTCCCAAAGGATCTAATGATCAATTTGTTGTTAATTTGGTAAATTATATGTGGAATCCGGTTCCAGCCGGAGTTTCTATGAAACCAATAAACCTTGGAGCAGAAGTATATTCATATTCGCCACTGATTGGTAAAAAGAAGAAAATCAGTCTGGCCATGGGTGTTGGTGTCGGAACAGCCAATTACTATATTGATGCCATGCCTGCCCTAGATTCAAACAAGAATACAATTTTCTTAAAAATTCCCGATAGCATAAGTTATAAAACAAATAAAATGACAACGGTTTATTGGGACATCCCCTTAGAAGTTCGTTTTCGCTCAACGCCTAATCCTAAAGGTAACAGTTTCAAATTTGCACTGGGTTTTAAGTTCGGAGTTATGTTGTCTAATCACATGAAATATAAAGGAAAAGATTTTGACGGTAGTGACAACGAAATAAAATTTAAAGAATATAATATTGACTATGTAATGAAATATCGTTATGGCGCTTTTGCCAGAATTGGATATGGTAAATTTACTGTCATGGGAACCTATTATCTGACGCCTTTGTTCGAAAAAAATAAAGGTCCCGAAATTATGCCTTTAAGTGTAGGTCTGTCATTTTTAATTATTTGATTTTGTTATGAGAAAAGTTGTTGTGCTTACTTTGCTTTGTTTGAAGTTTGCAAGTGCTTCATATACTCAGATTTCGGTTGATAAAAATGATCTGGCATCAGCAGGTGATGCCTATTACGTAAGTGTAAAGAATCAGTTTAATGCCGATTTAAGTCAAACCGGACCTGATTTTATTTGGGATTTTTCTACTTTAACTGCAAATAACGCCAAAACAGATTCATTTCTCAGTATTTATTCTACGAATGTGGCGTATAATATTATCTTTAATCCGTTGGTGGCCAATCTGGCCTACGCCAATAATTCCTTCCCAGCAATGATTCCAGGTATTACTATTGAAGATAATTTTGATTTTTTTTACAAAACAAATTCGGGTTATGAAAAGGCTGGGTTTGGTGCTGTAATTAATAGTGTTCCGACACCTATCCGGTTCGATCAACCTGAAATATGGTACGAATTTCCATTAACTTTTGGACAACAAACCAGTTCTGTTTCGGTATGGGGTACAGATATTCCCTCGTTTGGTTATTTTGGGCAAACAATATCAAGATCAAATATTGCTGATGGTTGGGGATCCATTACGACACCCTATGGCACTTTTGATGTAGTTCGTGTAAAAGCCACTATTTCTTCGGAGGATACATTATTCTATAATCAGTTTCAGTATGGTACCACCATTACCAGAAATTCGACAGAATATCGCTGGATGGCAAAAAACGAAGGGATTCCGATTCTCACCGTTGTGGAATCTAGTCCCGGAGGACTTGTTGCTTATTACAAGGATATTGATCTTACGAGTGTTTCCAATAGGCAGGGAGATAAAAGTGTGTTGTTTCCAAACCCTGCCAGAGATGTGATTAATGTAAAGTATGTTGGAGAATCAACTGCTGATTTGAATGTATTTGATATTTGTGGTAAGTTGGTTTATTCAAAGCAAATTAATCAAGGAAATACTTACATTGATACTCGGGAAATGTTGCGTGGCATATATTCTGTAGTAATAAGTTCTCAGAGTACTCTCCAAAAAGAGAAACTTGTTCTTTATTAATTGATCCCTGAAACTGACAAAAAGTCATTGTTTTCTTGTTAAAGCAATATGGCAGGTAAATTGTACGAGCCATTTAAACTAAATTAATTTTATATGCCTTTAATCTGGGTTATTTTTGGAGTCTTTATGCTCCTGAGTTGGTTAATCAGCTCTCAGTTAAAAAGTCGTTTTAAAGCTTATTCTAAAATTCCAACCAATGGAAATCTTAGTGGAAAAGAGGTGGCTGAGAAAATGTTATATGAGACAGGGGTGACAAATGTCAGAGTTTTGTCGGTCCCGGGTCAGTTAACAGATCATTATGATCCTACTAAGAGAACTGTAAATCTGAGTCCTGAAGTTTATAACGGCCGACATATTGCTGCAGCTGCAGTAGCAGCGCACGAATGTGGCCATGCTGTTCAGCATGCACACGCCTATGCCTTTTTACAATTGAGGTCAAAGCTTGTTCCTGTAGTGAGTTTTGCTTCCAAATGGGTTCAGTGGGTATTATTAGCTGGAATACTCATGGTACAATCGTTCCCGCAATTATTATTGGGCGGAATCATTTTATTTGCAACAACTACACTTTTTAGTTTTGTAACTTTACCCGTTGAAATTAATGCCAGTAGCAGGGCCTTGGCTTGGTTAAGTAATGCAGGGATAACAGATTCATACTTGCATTCCAAAGCAAAAAATGCCCTTTCGTGGGCGGCGTATACCTACGTTGTAGCTGCGTTGGCCTCTTTAGCTACCCTTCTGTATTACATAATGATTTATATGGGGCGTAGGAATTAAAAAAACAGCAAATAATAAATTATTTTGCCCTGAATTGAAAAGATTTAGGGCATTTTTTTTTTACTATGGCCAATTCATTTATTTTTGCACAAAATTCATCAAATCATTTTATGGCAACTACGGCAGATTTTAGAAACGGATTATGTTTAGAATACAACGGCGATTTGTATCGTCTGGTTGAGTTTCAGCATGTAAAACCCGGAAAAGGGGGCGCTTTTGTTCGCACAAAACTTAAAAACATCAAAACTGGCAGAGTTATTGAAAATACTTTTAACTCAGGGGTTAAAATTGATGTAGCAAGAGTAGAGAATCGTCCCTACCAGTATCTTTATAAAGACGATCTGGGATACAATTTTATGCACAACGAGACTTTCGAGCAGATTTCTATTCCTGAAACTATGATTGAGGAACCTCTCATTTTAAAAGAAGGCCTGAATGTATACATTGTAACGCATGCCGATACTGAAACTCCTTTGGCATGTGAGTTTCCTCCTTTTGTCGAAATGCAGGTTGAGTATACTGAGCCCGGGTTAAAAGGCGATACCGCTTCTAGTAATGCGTTGAAACCAGCTACTTTGGATACCGGATTGCAAATTCGTGTTCCTCTTTTCATCGAAACAGGTGAATGGATTAAAGTAGATACGAGAGACATGTCTTATAGCGAGCGCGTTAAGAAATAAGAAGATATAATGTATTTTCCACAAACGCATACATTACATGATATAGCTGAATGGCTAGGAAATGAGTACGCCGGGAAAGGTGATTTAATATTAAACGGGATCAACGAGATTCATCGCGTTGAGAAGGGGCAGATTACATTTGCCGATCATCCCAAATACTATCAAAAAGCATTATATAGTGCTGCTACTGTTGTTCTTGTAAATGCAAAACTTGATTGTCCTCAAGGTAAGGGGCTTATATTTTCACAGGATCCTTTCCGCGATTTTAATCGTCTTACAGCTCGGTTTAATACCTTTTCTCCCGGAACAAATACGGTCAGTCCGACAGCTGAAATTGGTCATGGGACGGTTATTCAGCCTAATGCTTTTATTGGCGACAATGTTGTAATTGGTAAAAATTGTCTGATACATTCAAATGTAAGTATATATCATAACTGTATTATCGGAAATAATGTGATTATTCACGCTAATACCGTAATAGGTTCAGATGCTTTTTACTATAAAAGGCGTCCCGAAGGTTATGATAAACTATTATCTGGTGGGCGTGTAATTATTCAGGATTTTGTTGAGATTGGGTCTAATTGTTCTATCGATCGTGGTGTGACTTCTGACACTATTATTGGAGAAGGGACCAAATTAGATAATCTTATTCAGATTGGCCATGATACTATTATCGGAAAGGATTGCCTTTTTGCTTCCCAGGTAGGTGTTGCAGGATGTGTGAATATTGAGGATAATGTCATTTTGTGGGGGCAAGTTGGGGTGCAGAAGGATTTAACCATCGGAGCTGGTTCTGTTGTTCTTGGGCAATCGGGTATAGCCAAATCTATGGAGGGCGGAAAAGTGTATTTTGGTTCTCCCGCCAGTGATTCTCGGGAGAAAATGCGGGAATTAGCCTATATTAAGCGATTGCCTGAGCTAATAAAAATATTGACTGAGAAATTATGATTGAGAAAGCTTCCCTGAAACGCTTGCAATTATCGAACTTCAAACTCGAAGCTCTCTTAAATGTCACATTGGCAATCAATCAGAACATGTCGACAGATAGGTTGCTTAAGTTGTACGAGAAAATTATTCGCGAAGACCTTAATATAGGGAAGGTAATACTTTATACTTTTAATAATGGATGGAATATTATATTGTCTTCCGGTGTAACCGAAGAAACGTATAGTAAGATAGTCCCTGAAAGAGAACTTGTGCCTGTTCTAGAGATTACGAATCTGGTCAATACCGAGAATCAAAATCTGTCAGCATTTGATGTCATTATTCCTGTTTTTCATAAACATCTTCCTTTAGCCTATGTTTTATTGGGTGATATTGATGAAGAGAGAGATGGCATTAGTCCGGTAATAAAACATTTGCATTTTTTTCAAACATTATCGAATGTGATTGTTGTTGCTATCGAGAATAAAAGGCTCTACAAAGAAATTATACAACAGGAGACGTTAAAAAAGGAGATGGAACTTGCCAGTCAGGTTCAGACCATGTTAATTCCAAATCCCGACAGTCTACCCAATAACGAGCATATCAGCTTTTCTGCTTTTTATCAGCCTCATTTTGACGTGGGTGGTGATTATTATGATGTGTTTGAATTAAGCGACATTGAATATGGTTTTTGTATTGCAGATGTATCTGGAAAAGGAATATCTGCAGCATTGATCATGTCGAATTTTCAGGCGAGTATCCGCGCGCTTTTTACAAATGAGATGGATATTTCTGCTTTGTTGCACCGTCTTAATCGAATTGTTATGCAAACAACAAACGGAGATAAGTTCATTACTTTATTTGTTGCAAAATATAATACTAAAACACGGGAATTGATTTATGTTAACGCGGGTCATGTCCCTCCTATATTGTACAACAATGTTACAAAAGCAACCACTTATTTATCTATGGGCTGTCCGGGGTTGGGGATGTTGACAGAAATACCTTCCATAAACTTAGGAAGTGTTAGTATTCCTGCTGGCTCCCGGCTTATTTGTTTTACGGATGGGTTACAAGAAGCTGAAAATGATAAAGGGGTTGAATTTGGCAACAACGAAATAGAAATGTGTTTGAGAGTTGAACCCGAAATTGATAAAGTACTCTGGAAGATTATTCAACGTGTAAACGCTTTCCGTGGCCGTAAGTCGTTGTTTGATGATATATCTTTAATTGGGGTAAAGTTCTGATATCGTATATCCGGTAGAATTTGATATCTTTGCAATCCGAAAAAAATGGCTATTTAACATGAAGAACACTCGTAATTTCTGCATTATTGCTCACATTGATCATGGGAAAAGTACATTGGCAGACCGTTTGCTCGAGATAACTCATTCTGTTACAAAGAAGGAAATGCAGAATCAGGTGCTGGATGATATGGATTTGGAGCGTGAGCGGGGAATTACCATAAAGAGTCATTCGATCAGAATGGATTATATTTTTGAAGGATTACCCTATTTTCTGAATTTGATTGACACTCCGGGACATGTCGATTTTTCGTACGAAGTTTCCCGTGCCATTGCTGCCTGCGAAGGAGCTTTGCTAGTTGTAGATGCCACACAGGGTATTCAGGCACAAACCATCTCAAACTTATATCAGGCTATTGAAAATGATCTGGAAGTTATTCCCATTTTAAATAAAATTGATTCCCCTTTAGCCATGCCCGAAGAGGTAAAAGATCAGATTGTTGACCTTTTGGGCTGTAAGCGCGAAGAAATTATTGAAGTAAGTGCGAGAACAGGACAAGGAGTGGAATATATCCTTCAGGCCATTATCGAAAGAATTCCATGTCCCGTTGGCGACCCGAACAAACCATTGCAGGCTTTAATATTTGATTCTGTTTTTAATTCTTACCGCGGTGTTATTGCCTATTTTAAAGTTGTTAATGGAACAATGGCGACAGGTGATCATGTGAAGTTTTTCAATACGGGTTTTGATTATCATGCGGATGAGGTCGGTTTTATGCGCATGAAGCTTCAGCCCAGCGATAAACTTTCGGCTGGAGATGTCGGTTATATTATTTCCGGAATAAAGTCAGCAGCCGAAATTAAAGTGGGGGATACCATCACACATTGTGAAAACCCTTGCTTAGAAGCTATTGATGGATTTCAGGATGTGAAACCTATGGTTTATGCCGGGATTTATCCTGTGAGTGCAGATGACTACGAAGAATTACGTGCATCTCTCGAAAAACTAAGACTCAACGATGCTTCCCTGACTTTTATTCCCGAATCATCTGCAGCGCTCGGATTTGGTTTCAGATGCGGATTTTTGGGCTTGTTGCATATGGAAATCATTGAGGAAAGGCTTGATCGTGAGTTTGATATGGACGTTATTGCAACGGTTCCCAATGTGTCGTATGATGTTTTTACTACCAAAGGGGAGAAGATTGAAGTTCATAATCCTTCGGGACTACCACCTATAACTCAGATTGAGTACATTGAAGAACCTTATATCATTGCTCAGATAATTACTAAGTCGGAATATGTTGGTTCAATAATGAAACTCTGTATTGATAAAAGGGGCTTGCTCAAAAATCAGGTTTATTTAACTACTGACAGAGTAGAAATGACGTTTGATATGCCTTTGGCTGAGATTATTTTCGACTTTTACGATAAACTCAAAAGTATATCCAAAGGTTATGCTTCTTTCGATTATCATCCAGCTTCTTTCAGGCAGGCAAAACTGGTTAAATTAGATATTCTTCTTAATGGCGATCAGGTGGATGCTTTATCAACGCTGATTCATGTTGACAATGCCTATTCTTTTGGTCGTCGTATTTGTGAAAAATTAAAAGAACTCATTCCACGTCAACAATACGAGGTTGCTATTCAAGCTGCCATTGGCGCAAAAATTATAGCCCGCGAAACAGTAAAAGCCGTTCGTAAAGATGTTACCGCTAAATGTTATGGCGGAGATATTACACGTAAACGTAAACTGCTTGAAAAACAAAAAGAGGGCAAGAAAAGAATGCGTCAGGTAGGGAATGTTGAAGTGCCTCAATCAGCATTTTTGGCCGTACTCAAACTGGATTAATCGTATTAAGTTAACGTGAGTTCGACCTAAGAAAAATCACTTTTTTCTTGGTAGTATAAGGAAGAAGTTGTATCTTTATATCGCTGAAT
>PHDH01000160.1 GCA_002840935.1 Bacteroidetes bacterium HGW-Bacteroidetes-21
ACTATACCCCTTTTTCTTTTCATTACAGCATGTCTGATACTTCCAATAAGAGGCGGACTTCAGATTACTCCACTAAACCCTGGAAATGTATATTATAGTCAGAAACCTGTATTGAATCATGCGGCGACAAATTCTTTCTGGAACTTCTGCTTTTCTTTGGATAACCTGTCTTCTACAAAAAATCCCTATATCTATTTTGAGTCAGACACAGCTCCATTTGAAAAAAAGACAGAGACTTCACAATCCATCTCCATTTTAAATAATAAACGCCCCAATATCGTGCTGATTATCACCGAAAGTTTTACTTCAAAAGTGATGGAATACTTTGGTGAACATAAAGATATTACGCCATACACAGATAGTCTGATTACGCATGGTATTCTGTTTAAAAACTTTTATGCCAATGGCGACAGAACAGATAAAGGACTGGTATCTGTTCTCAGCGGTTATCCCACGCAACCCACAGATGCTGTCATTAAATACCCTCAAAAGACACAGCATTTGCCTCAATTAGCAACAGAACTGAAAAAGTATGCCTATTATACCAGATTTTACTATGGTGGAGATGCTAATTTTGCCAGTATGTATTCCTATCTTAATCAAGGGAACTACAATGATATTATTGATATTCAGTCGTTTTCTTCCAACGAAAGAAACTCCAAATGGGGCTTTCACGATCATGTGCTATTAAACAAAATGTCGCAGGACATGGATACATTTCCTCAGCCTTTTTTTACGGTTTGTCTCACACTATCCAACCATGAACCTTATGACACACCTGTAGAATACGGAAGTAATGAGGGGAAAACAGATGAAGAGAAATTCCTGAATACTTGTAAATATACTGATTGGGCAATTGGAAATTTCATTCAATCAGCCAAAGACAAAGACTGGTATAAGAATACACTTTTTATCATCGTGGCAGATCATGGGCATAGTTTACCTGGAAACGACGACTGGTCATCGCTACGTAAGTTTCGTATCCCCTTGATTTTCTATGGAGATGTTTTAAGTGTGCAGGACTCCGTCATTGAAACAATAGCTATGCAAACAGATATTGCCTCTACCCTCCTGCACCAATTAGGAATAAGCTCAGTGGGGTTCAATTTCAGCGAGAACATACTATCGCCTTCTCACCCATCGGTGGCTTTCTACACATTCAATAATGGCTTTGGCTATGTTTGTAAAGACGGACATATCATTTTCGATCAGACCTCAGGCAAACCCATTGAAAGCGAAGGAAATAATAAACAAAAAATAGATTCTCTAGGTAAATCTTATATGCAAAAAAGTTACAGTCATTTTTTAGGACTGCAATTTGGATTATAAACGATAGATATACATCATTTTATCATCGCCAGGGAGATAAAAATCTTTAATCTGTGCTTCCAGCGTATAACCATTATGTAGATAAAACTCGCGTGTAGGAACGTATTTCTCTGTTCCTGATGTTTCGGCTACGAGTATTCTGCCATTCATTTCTTTCACAAACTGATGGGTCTTAGATAAAAGTTTCTTGCCTATACCTGATCCTCTGAATTCGCCGTGTACAGCAATCCAGAAAAGATCGTAACTACCCACCGTACAAGCAATGGGGCCAGTGCAGGCAAAGCCCACTGTCTTATCGCCAGCATCAGCAAAAATGAAATAATAACCACTTTCAACTACCCCTTTTTCAAGTGCTTCAACTACTATTTCTACAGCAACTTCAATTTCAAAATCATAAAAAAAGCCAGTTGAAGTGACTATTTCCCTTACCTTTTCAGGGTCATCTTTTCTAATATCTGTTCTGAAAGTCAGTTCCATAATATTATTAATTAAAAGTATCTTCGATAATGCGACGAGTCGCTTCTACAAAAGGAATGTTCGTATATTCGCAAGCTGAATAAAAGCCTGAACCAGGTGTAATACAGGGATTTGCATTTACTTCAAGCACAAAAGGATTTCCTTGTTTATCCACCCTAAAATCCACCCTGATATAACCCTTTAATTCGAAAGCATCCCAGCATTGAAGACAAATTTTACGAAGTTTGGCTACCAAATCTTTTTCTTTTTCTTCGTCAATAAATGATCTGGAAGTGTTGTCGTATTCAAAACTATCTTCAACCCATTTGGCTCGGAATCCCATAATTTTGGGTTTGCCTTCAGGAAAATTATGAAAATTCATTTCGGGGATAGGTAAAACAGTAGGTCCAGCTTTTCCTCCCAGAACTGAAACATTAAATTCTCTCCCATCAATATACTCTTCAATAAAGAAATGTTTGATACTAAGTTCCTTAATTTGAGGAAAAGAATGAACATCAGAGCCTTTAAAGACCAGATCATCATCAAAGCCTAAAGAGCCGTCTTCCAGTTTCGGTTTTACCAGATATGTTTTATTGGGATTGAGTTTATCCAATTCATTGAGTTCAAACCACTCGGCTGTTGGAATATTATTCCTGAGCATCCATTTTTTAGCCAGAGGCTTGTTGGTTGACAGGAACATTCCGTTGGTATGTACGCCGGTGTATGGTATTTTAAGATAATCGTATAAGGCGGTGGCAAAATATAAGAGTTCGCCGTGATTATTGATACTTTCTACCAAGTTGAATACAAATGCCGGGTTGATTTCGGTTATTTTCTTAATAAATTGCTCAATATTCAAATCAATCTCTACCCTTTCGCTGGTATATCCCAATTCGGCCAGACATTTTTCAATTAGTTCTACCTGATCGTAAATGTCAAGTTCGTCAGGACCTGCATTTTCAGATACTTTATTATAAGCTAAGGCTACAATTTTGTTTGTCATATCAGTTTATTCCTTTGTAATGATGCTGTTAGAATTCTGCCTATCAACGTTTCATAGCTAATACCATTCAGTCTACATAATATGGGCAGATCTGAATGAACGGGATTTAGGCCTGCCAGCGGATTAACTTCAATAAAATTAGGCACACCCTGTTGATCCATTCTGATATCCACTCTTCCACCATCCACGCATCCCAATGCTTTCCAGGAATCAATTGCGACTTTTTTGCAGGCCTCAGCAATATCTTTTTCAGGTACAGAATAGGTTATACATTTTTCATAATTTTCTTTGGCATCTATCCCGTATAAGCTGCTGGTCTTTTCGAAATGAATTTCCATCAGGCCTATGGCTTCGCAACTTTCGTCGTTTCCTGTAATACCAACGGTAAATTCGCGTCCGGGCAAAAATGTTTCGACCAAAACAGGTTGCTTAAAACGGTCGAGCAGATAAGCAGCAAACTTTATGAGTTCACTTTTATTCTCTACTTTCGACCGATTATCAATTCCTTTTCCTGTTCCCTCTGCTACAGGCTTTAAAAACAAAGGATAAGGCAAATCGACGGCATGCACATCCTCGATATTTTTGATTTCGTAAAAGGGAGCAGTAGGAATACCGGCATACTGGATTATCCTTTTGGTATGTGCCTTATGCAACGTCAGAGCCAGCACAAGACCATCCGAAAATACATAAGGAATATTCCAGGCATCCAGCAGGCAGGGGACCTGAGCTTCACGTGCAATGCCCTTGACGCCTTCAGCGATATTAAAAACGATGTCCCAAGAACGACCTTCGACCAATGCTTTGGCAAGGCTTTTTATGTGGCCAATACGTTCGACCTGATATCCCAAAGATTTTATTGCAGATTCAAGTCCAGCAATAGTTTCTTCTTTATCAAATTCAGCCGTTTCTTCGTGCGAATATCCTTGAGCCAGATAGTCGTCGCGCAAATCATAGGTCAGACCTATACGGATAGATTTCTGATTCATTCTTCGCAATAATCTGGATAGCGGTAAGTATTTCCGTTATAGCTTTTTAATAAAAGATCGCCCTCATCGTGTCCAACATTATAATCGGGTAAGACGGGTATCTTGCCACCACCACCTGGAGCGTCAATAACGTAGGTTGGAATGGCATATCCGGTTGTAAAACCGCGGAGACCTTTTATTATTTCCAGTCCTTTTGATACCGGAGTTCTAAAATGTCCTGAACCCAAAATTGGATCGCACTGATATAAATAATAAGGACGCACACGAATTTTTAATAATCCATGTACCAAATGCTTCATTGTTTCAACATTATCGTTGATTCCCTTCAGCAAAACTGTCTGACTTCCCAGAGGAATACCAGCATTGGCAAGACGTTCACATGCTGTTTTCACTTCCGGTGTTAATTCATTTGGATGACTGAAATGAATACTAACAAAAAGCGGGTGATATTTAGAAAGCATGGCAACAAACGAATTTGTAATTCGTTGTGGCAAAACAGCGGGAACTTTGGTCCCAATTCTGATAATTTCGACGTGGGAAATATTACGTAACCGTTGCAGGATGTACTCCAATTTCTCTTCACCCAATGTAAAAGGGTCTCCCCCCGAAAGCAATACATCGCGAACTTCAGTATGTGCTTCAATATACCTGAAAGCATCTTCAAAATCATGGAGTCTGAAATGACTTTTCTCTTCTTTTGCGACCATATGCGAACGTGTACAATACCTGCAATATGTACTACAAAATCCAGTAATCAGAAACAATACCCTGTCGGGATATCGATGTACCAAATTTCGAACAGGACAGTCGCTATTTTCATGTAAGGGATCAGACGACTCTCCAGCATTTACCTGAAATTCTTCAGGCTTGGGAACGACACAATTGTATAAAGGATCATCGGGATTTGAGAAATCAATAAGACTGGCGTAATATGGGGTAATTCGCAAAGGCAACAAATCTTTATTATTATTTGTCAGACTTGATGGAATATTTACGCCAAAAAACTTTTCTAGTTGCTTAATCTTTCTGAAGCTATTTCTTATTTGCCAATGCCAATCATTCCACTCTTCATCTGTCACACCTGGCAAATACTCTGCTCTAAACATTTGTGTTTTATTTCCAGACTTAACTTTCTGGAAAAACGCTCCTTCATCAATTAATACCCGACTTGGAGGCTCTTCATCATTACAGACCTCTTTTTCGAATATAAGAGATTCTGAAAGATCACTATTTTCTAACATAGAATACTTTATTAAAAGTAAATTAACTACGAAACAATTTTACATTAAAATTATTTCATCATTTACCTGTTTAAACTATCCTGTTTTAGTACTTTTCAACCTACTAATTACTCGCAATATTCTCATAACACGATATGTGTCATGCGATTGCAAGTTTAAAATTAATCGTTATTAACAATTTTAAAATCAACCTGATGGACTAATAAAAATCAAAACACTTCATTGCTCATTTAATTTTCAGATTTAGAAAAATCTTGAACCCAAAATAAACTTAAAAAAATTATGCGTTTACTTAAAATTTAAAAACAACATTATTGGAGTTAATAATTTTGTAACCCGTCAATCGTTCGTATTGCGAAGCAAAGGGGTGATAGTATACAAGAATGAGGTATTCATTTTCTGTTTCATAGTGGTTTCCTTCAATCATAGAATAATCTGGGACACCAGAACTATCTACAAAAGCATAGAGATAATTATAATAGCCTTGTTTTACAAGTGCTTCGCCAGTATAAGCATCCTCTGCTTCATTGTACTTTAATTCATATTTTTCATCTGTACTCCAGTCGTTAAACCAACCATTTACGTATATTTTTCCTTGAACATAAGGCTTATAGGTCTTAAGCGAAAAATGCAGCATCACGTAATCGGCTTCAGTAGAACTTTCATTGGCATCAGAATTTTTAATAAGAAATTTTCCATCAATATCTTGCCAGTTAAGGTACACTTTAAATCTTCTTGGTTCGTCAGTAACTATAGACACATGAAATATTGGTTTTACATATTCAAGCTTTGCCACCCGGTCTGACTGGTATCTTACACTTTTAATATCAACATATCTGAATTCACTCCCTCCTCCAAAAATGTTTTCTTCTTCGTAATCATAGATTAGCTCGTCTTCCTTAACATATAATGGTTTGAGTCCTTTAACAGCCAGATTCCAATTACCGTTTTGCAAAATCACTGGTTTAATTTCCTGAAAAGGATCACGACAATTGAATGAATTAACCAAATTAAAATCTACTTCCTGATGACTCTTCATTTTATCTATCTGTGTAGCTCTCTTAACTATGGGCTTAATTTCAGTCATGGCTTCGGTAATCATAAATCGTTTTGTCAGCACTTTAAGTGAAGTGTCTGAATCTTCATATACCAATAACAAATAATTACCTGATATTTTGGGTTTCATATTTTCGTTAGGAAAAATCAGATCATAATGAACATAGGGCTGAAGCGTATTAAAAGAATACTGAAACTTTGTCACGGGATTTTCAATGAAACCATCTATGTATTCCATTTGCGATATCTGGGTAGGTTTCCAGTCCGAATTACAATGATAAATGGTGTAGTAATACTGTGATGTTTCGTCTGTAAAATCATCAAAACTTAAGGTGAGTGTTTCAATAGAATTGAGATATAATATGGGGTATGTCATTTCTGCACCACTTCGGCAAAGTATGGGTGTATGAATGGATTCTTTATAAATGTGATTCTCGTAAAATAAAGGAGTATTTTCTTCTTCCTGAGCGTTAAGTATAGAGAGTTGACATTGATATATCAATGAAAATACCAAAAGTTTTAAAAAGAATCTTGTCATTATATCAATTAATATGTCTCCCTTAGTTTTGAACTGGAGTCATTCTTTAATACAAAGTTAACTATTTTCTTCCTTAAATATTATGGCAGATGTAGAAAAGGAAAGGAAAATTACAAAAAACTCATCAATTCTAATCTAAAAAAAAGAGGCTGTTTTCATAGAAACAGCCTCTTTTTTAGAAGTATTTAATGGATTATTCCAATCTCAGTTTGTAGAATTCCGATTTCTCGTTACCCTGAACTTCAATCACGTATAATCCTCTGGCCAATCCGGTTAAATCAATCTTTTCCAAATTAGAACCAACAGCTTTTCTAAAAATAGTTTTTCCGATGGCATCTCTCACAATAATTTCGTTATAGTCAGACATATTGTCGGAACTAATATAAACGACTCCATTCGAAGGATTAGGATAGAGTTTTACCGCTGGTTCGTTATTACCAGCAAATAAACTGGTACAAATTTCAACCACTACATTTACCGTATCAACTGAAGTACAAATACCATCAGTAACGGTGACAGAGAATGGATGTACGCCAATACCCAGACTAGCTGCTTCAGCAATAAGTGTTTGACTTGTAGAATTATCCGACCATAAATAAGTCATACTGGCAATACCTGCATTAAGTGTCACTACATCGCTTGTTTCGAAGCACAGAGTGTCGTCCTGCCCCAGATTAACTACAAAACCTGGATTCACTGCTAATGTAAGGGTTACAACTGAATCGCAGCCATTTTCTGAAATGAAAGGTTCAACATAATCACCAGCAGTAGTCAGCGTTTGCGTTCCAAATGCATAAGTATTACCCTGACAAATTGTAGCAGAAGCCGTTTCGTTATAGGTCAAGTACTGAACAATTACATTCTGATCTTGAGAAATAGTATTTCCATTTCCATCATCATAGGTCCATGTAACTATAGTGGTTCCTTGATCTGTAATTGGGAAAACTGCTGTTGTAGTACCCGTAATTATACCAGCGCAATTATCAGTTGCTGTTGGTGATACGGGAGACGCAGAGCAATCAACCATTAGATCAGGTAACGAAGCGACATCGGGCACAGGGTTAGTAACATCTGTGATAGTTACATTTTGAGTTTGCGTAATAAAGTTACCGTTTCCATCGGTAAATGTCCATGTAATAATTGTAGTTCCCTGAGCTGTAACTGGTAAGGACGTAGTAGTTGTACCATTAATAATCCCGGCACAATTATCTGTTGCTGTGGGTATCGTTGGATTCACTGAGCATTCGTCTGTTAAATCAGGTAAAGAAGCTAGATCAGCCACCGGATTAATCAAATCGGTAATGGTTACATTCTGCGTTTGTGTAGATGTATTGCCATTTCCGTCAACATAGGTCCATGTAATGACTGTTGAACCAATAACTGGCAATGGCGTTGTGGTTGTTCCCTGAACTACTCCACTACAGTTATCCGTAGCAGTGGGAATTGTAGGCATGACAGAACAAGCATCGGTAAGATCGGTCAATGTTGGGACATCAGCGACAGGAGCTTCAGCATCTTCAATAATAACATTTTGATTTTGTGTCAGTATGTTACCGTTTCCATCATCATAAGTCCATGTAATGACAGATGTTGTAAGCACTGGGAATGTCGTAGTTGTTGTTCCTGTAATTGTTCCTGCACATACATCTGTTGCTGTGGGAGGTGTTGGCATAGCAGCAGAACAGGCAGCTGTAATGTCTGTCAAGGAACTTTCGTCGGCCACAGGAAGAAGTAAATCCTGAACGGTTACATTCGCATTGCTGATACTTACATTCCCAACATTATCAGTTACCACTAGACTCACCTGATTGTCTCCCACATCACTGCAAGAATAATCAAGTCTGGTAGTACCACCGAAGATTTTAACAGATCTAAGTTCAATATAATCCGCATCACCCAAGGAACCATCATTCATTGCATAAATCATTACATACCTTGTACTCACTGTATCAAAGACAATCTTAGCAGGATCAAAAACAAAATCTCCATCTAGCGTACCCTCTCCGACTTCGGTAAAGGGGAAAAGTTCCACCCAACCGGCATCATCTGATAAAGGAGCTGTACTGCTAGTATTTGGGTGAGAGAAAGCTGAGATATGTGTCGTTTTTCCATCAGAGAACATTTGAAATACCGACATTGATGAAATTACACTGGTGTTATATAAATCAATTACTAAAATTCCATATCCTGGATTTGTCAGGTTGGTAATTTCCCATGTAGCACCGGCATCAATATTATCTCTATAAGATGAATCAGGACTGTTTTCACAAATTCCATCATCACACAAAGATCCTAGAGGATACCATGATTCACTACAATCAAATGTTAAATCGGATTCATATATATCAGCATTACCACTGGCAGCAATTTCAATAACTTCTGCATCACCACTACCAAAAATACTATTGGCCAAGTTGGCTGTGGTATTGTTAAGTAAAATGGATGAAATAGCGCAGTTGTCAGTAGATC
>PHDH01000161.1 GCA_002840935.1 Bacteroidetes bacterium HGW-Bacteroidetes-21
TATTGGGTTGTTTTTTCAACTCAGCAATAACCATATTTTCGTCGGGATAGTTAGGTATGTTCTTAAATGGTGTAGCATTGGTGATAATCCAGCCTTCTTTCGAAAGTAAAGGTAAATATCTTAATGCTTCCATTGGTTCGACCGAAATAATTAAATCGGCTTTTCCTTCTGCAATGACGTCAGAATGAATTTCATTGTCTGAAATTCTGAGGTTTGACATCACATCTCCCCCGCGCTGGCTCATGCCATGAACTTCACTTTGTTTCATTTTCATGCCCATATTCAGGGCTGCCATCCCAATGGATGCTGCGATAGAGACAATACCTTGTCCACCTACGCCTGCCAGTATAATGTCTTTTTTCATTATTCCTTGGTTTTAAATTTTTCTCTCATTCTTTTGTTCAGCGTTACAATACATTCCCTTTGGGGTATGATAACTGAAACACCATTATATTCTAGTTCTTCTTTAATCACTTTTACATTTTCTTCGTGCTGTTTGGGAAGTGGTTTGAGAATACGAATATGTTCGGGTTCAACGCCCAGACCTTTGCAAATTTCAGGTAAACGTCCATTGGCAGCTGAATCCTGACCACCAGTCATACCTGTAGTGAAATTATCGAGTATGAAAATGGTTACTGGAGATTTGTCCAATACGGCGTCTAATAAACCGGTCATTCCACTATGAGTAAAAGTCGAATCGCCAATTACTGCAACTGCAGGAATAATGCCTGCATCGGCGGCACCTTTGGCCATAGTAATAGAGGCACCCATATCAACACAGGAGTTAATGGCTTCCAGTGGAGGTAATGCAGCAAGGGTATAGCAACCTATGTCGGAAAATACGCGACCGGGAGCCAACCCTTTGAGTGCTTCGTTGAGGGCTGTATATGAATCGGTATGAGGGCAACCCTGACATAAAGCTGGCGGACGACTTTTTACAAGCTCTGGAACTTCAGCGCCACGTGTAACAGGCATTCCTATTGCTTTTGCTACTATGGTTGGACTCAGTTCTCCGTCTCTGGGAACAGCACCATTCAGACGTCCGATAACCGGTTTGCCAGTTTCTAGGAGTCCTTTGAGCAATTCCTCAATGATTGGATAACCGTCCTCGAGGACCAAAATCTTGTCGCAGCTATCGTATAATTTTTTAATGAGTTTACGGGGAACTGGATATTGCCCAATCTTTAATAAAGGATAAGGTAATTTAGTATCTGTAAAATTCTCCATGAGGTAGTTATAAGCTAACCCACAAGCAATAATGCCGAGTGATTTGTCAGTGCCTTCATACAATTTATTAAAATCAGAAGTCTCACTTTCATTTTCAAAAGCCACCTGATTGTTGAGCAGGGTTTTATATTGCTTTCTTGCAATGGCAGGCAATAATACAAATTGTCTTAAATTGGAAGGTAATTTAAGGTCGTTTTGTTTCCGGCCTTCTCTGGTAACTACACCGGCTCTACTGTGCGCAACGCGGGTAGAAATTCTCATCAAAACGGGAATTCCGTATTTTTCTGAAAAATCGAAACCATAATGAACCATGTCATATGCTTCTTGTTGTGTAGTAGGTTCGAGAATAGGAATTAGGGCAAATTTGCCAAAATAGCGACTATCTTGTTCATTTTGTGATGAATGCATAGAGGGGTCATCAGCAGCTACTACAATTAAACCTCCATTGGCTCCTGTAATAGCAGAATTCATGAATCCATCAGCGGCTACATTGAGTCCTACATGTTTCATACATACCATGGTGCGTTTGCCTGCATATGACATACCAATAGCAGATTCCATGGCAGTTTTTTCATTAGCCGACCATTTAGAACGTATTCCTTTTTCTTTGGCTGTTTTAGAGTGCTGAACATATTCAGTTATTTCTGTCGAAGGAGTACCGGGGTATGCATATATACCCGAAATTCCTGCATCAATTGCCGCCTGCGCAATTGCTTCGTCACCCATGAGCATCAGTTTTTGCATATTCTTTCAGTTTGTTTTGAATCAATTAGCATTAAAAGTCAAATATAGGAAAATAATTTTTCCTTTTTGAAAAAAATGTAGGTTTGAAAAAATGTTCTGTAATATCTTTTAGGCTTTATCAGATGCGGGGACAGGGTATAATGTCCTTTTTCTTTTTAACCCGCATTTTCTGATTCTGATTGAACTCATAAATCAGTGATACTTCATGTGCTCCCCAGGTATTTGCAATAAGACGGGAAATAGTAAGGTCGAAGCTGTAGCCCACTTTTACATCTTTTAGTTGAAATCCGGCCATAATTATCAATGCATCGTTGTTCATGTACCCCGGATTATAGGCTTTAAAAAATGGGATACCACGGTACCACAATCCCAGAATTAAAGGCAATTTGGTATAATAACCTCCGAATTCAAACTGATCGAACTTTCCTTGTGAACGATACTGGAAGGCGGCAAAAAGACTTTCTTCGTTATAGGAACTAGTATGGCCATTCAAGAAAAATTTATATCCACCGTGAAAAGTATATTTTATGGGAACTTCACTGATGGCATCCCGTAAAGACTGATTGGGGCGCATCAGATGGTCGATGACAAATCCGGCATATATCACATCAGAGTATACCAATACTGACGTCGCAAAGTCGGTATAACTTACTTTTTTCATGGGAGGAACCTCGATAGAAGCAGGACTATTGCCGGATAACGAAACCTGATCGTTAAAAACTAAGTTTTGAAAATCAATGTTTCTGGAAGAGGTGTAAAAGTGCATGCCGGGTCGGATCTGAAATTTTCGAGCAACTCGGAAATGATATGAATATTGAAAGCCAATATTGGTGCTTCTGAGATGTCCGCTGCCGGCTCTGTCTTGTAAATACAATAATCCTACACCACTGTTTAACGAAGGAATATAGTGATCGATAGCAGCAGAGTATGTTATGAAAGAACCCGGGACGGCTGGCCACTGATCTCTGAAATTTATGGATGCTCTGGTTCCTGCTGTTGTTCCACAATATGAGGGATTCAGATATAAAGGTACAGCGTAAAATTGCGAGAATTGAGGATCCTGCGCTGATAAAAGCTTAGCCATTAAAAGGGGTAATATGAAAAGTACCCATTTCATTCAACTAGTTTTTTAAGGTTAATAGATTTAAATAAGTCGTCAATCTGAAGCTTTTCAGTTAAATCAATATCATCAATATGACTATAATATCCATCGGCTTCAGTTATCACTTTATATTTTTTTCGGGGTAGTAATACAATTAAGTATTTTCCATTGATATTTGTTCGATATATTCCTTGTAAGTCTTTCGTTATAAAATCAATGATAGTTATGGTGGCTTTCAGGGCTTTAAATTCTGGTTCGTTTGTAGTGACCGTTCCTTTGAGCATAATCAGGTTTTTTTGATCATCGTCCACAATGTCTGTTTGGTAAATGTCCAGTTCTCCTTTGCCATTCGAACGGTTGCTCGAATAATAGGCTTTTTTCCCATCATGGGTCACAAAGTAAAAGATATCATCTCTGACGGAATTGATAGGGTATCCTACATTTACGGGTGCAGTAAAAGAGCCATCTTCATTAAGCTTTGACTTAAATATATCATAACCTCCCATGTTTTCGTGTCCTTTTGAGCTAAAATAAAAGCTTTGTCCATCGGGGTGAATAAATGGTCCATCTTCGTCATAAGGGGTGTTAATAATCGGACCGAGATTCATGGCACGACTCCATGTATTATCAGGCATCTTTGTAACCCTGTAAAGGTCTTTTCCTCCGAAACCACCACTTCGGTTGCTCGAAAAATATATTGTATTTCCATCCGGAGAAATAGTGATACTTGTTTCGGCTCCTCCGGGTGTATTAATATTGGCATCAATTTTTACGGGCTCTGTCCACATATTGCTCTTTAGCTCAGAATAATAAATATCGCCACTTAACATGTCATTGCTTGTTCTGTATATATATAGCGTGTTTCCGTCTTTTGATAAGGCTACTGCTGCATCATGTGAATTTGTGTTTAATGGGCTGCCAATATTCTGAGGAATTGACCAAGTTCCATTCTCTTTAATGGTAAAGTATATATCTTCAAAGAAATCATTATTTGGATCTGTCAGGTCGCCGGTTGAGCCCTTTCTTCGGCTGGTAAAATACATTGTGTTTCCATCTGGAGTTAATAGAGGTGCATAATCAGGATATCCTGTGTTGATATTGTTATTGAGCAGGGTTAAATTGACTGCTAAAGGCGAACGCATGAAAATTTTTGCGGTATATGATTTTTCCATTAATTGGTCAACGTCCGGATGGTTAAAATTTGGATCGGGGGCTGTATTCTTATACTCAGAATAAGCTTCCATTGCTTTATCAAAAAGTGATTCATTGTGATAGAGTCTTCCCAGATAATAATAGGCTTCTGGAAAACGGATAGAGGCTTTCTGAAAATAGGGTAATGCTTCTGGTGTTTCTCTCCGAATATTGAAAAGACATAATCCTGTCATCCAGCTAACTTCTCGTGAAGTGGAATCTATATCCCAAAGCTCTCTAAGTATGGGTAAAGCCAGATGATAATTGCCATAGGATATTTGCTCATTTGCAAGGTCCAGTTTTTTTAAATACTGCCTCGAATGGTGAGGTTTCTGACTCATGGAAGTCAGCGAGCAAGCCACTAGAAATACGATTAATAATCTTTTCATAAGCTTTATCTTATTAATGTTACATCACCAGCAAACAAAAATGATTTGCCATTTAAAAACTTCCCTTTTGCTTTCCACACATATACATCTTGCTTGCATATTTCATTCCGGTAATAACCGTCCCATCCAATACCTGTGTCTTTGCTTTCAAAAATCAATTCTCCCCATCGATTGAAAATGCTGAGCTGGTATTCTTCGACGCCCACACAAACGGGATGGAAAACATCATTGTTGAGATCGCCGGGCTCGTATTGCCCGCCATTGGGGCCAAAGGGATTAGGTGTGAAAGCACTGGGGAATTCAATTTGACCAGCTGCTTTTGCTACCACAGCTCTAGGGATAGCAAATGAATCTGTACAATGATATGCGGTGTTGACAAAGAGACTGATAGTATACTCTCCTTCTTCGGTATAATAATGGTTGGGACTTTGCTCTGTTGATGTTGTCCCGTCTCCAAAATGCCAAACATAAGATTCTGCATTTTGAGAGAGATTGAAACATAATATAGGTTGATCGGGAATAAAGACAACAGATGGGGATACATTGAAAAAAGCCGTGGGTTGGGGATGTACTTGAATAGGTCCTCCATAAGAAATATGCTGTCCTCCTGGGCCGTTGGCATATAACGTAACCTGAAACGTACCTTCGTTATAATAAGTATGAACAGGTTCTTCTGAACTGGCACTAGACCCGTCTCCAAAATCCCATGTATAGCTTTCGGCATACGAGCTATTATTGGTAAATGAAACCGTTAAAGGGGCACATCCACTGTACTCGTCCAGCGTGAAAGAAGATACGGGAGTAGGGGCAATAATCTGTATGGTATTTACGGCTGTGTCCCGGCATTGATTGTATTGAACTACAAGCATTATTTCGTAGGTGCCCCATGTGCTGTAGGTGTGAGCTCCGGGTTGAGTTAATAATGACACATCACCGTCGCCAAAATTCCATGAATAAGTCCACGCTCCGGGTGTAGTTGTATTATTCACCGTTACAGTAGCGTTAGGAAAAGTCTGAATAGATGGAATGGCAGTGAAAGTGGCATTAGGAACAGGCCATACGACCATCGTGTGTGAAGCAGAAGCCTGACAGCCATAACTTGAAGTGGCAGTAAGTGTTATCGGAAAATTTAATGGTACTGTAGTTTGATTAATGAATGTATGTGTGGGCAATGCTTGTGTAGAAAAAGTCCCGTCACCGAAATTCCAACTATATGTCGAAGCTCCGAAAGAGTTATTGTTAAAATCAATAGTTAAAGGAGAGCATCCTGCAGTGTCGGTGCTGAATGCAGCGGATACAGAAGGAAAGACGTTAATGATACGACTGGCGGAATCGCGACACCCCCAGGAGTTTTGCCCAATAAGCCATGTCTCATAAGTGACAGTAATAGCCTGGTTATTAGTGAAATCATGATTCACAATTGCGTTGCCAGAGTTTGATAGTGCGCCATCACCAAATTTCCACACATAACTTTGTGCGCCGGTGCTTGAATTTGTAAATACAACATTTATTGGAGTACAACCCGACATGGGTGCCGCAGTTACATTAACATGTGGTGAAGGTAAGGTCGTGATTTGTTCGTAAGAGGTATCTTTGCAACCCAATGAAGATGTTGTGATAAGCTGAATGGTAAAGGTAAGTGGATTGGCTGAATTGTTAAGATATTGGTGTTGAATAATGTGATTGCCTGTTTCGGAAGTCTGATCGCCAAAAGTCCATTGGTAGGTCTGTGCGCCGGGTTGTGTTGTTAAAACGGCATTGACTGGCTGGCAACTGCTATCTGGTGTTACATCTATGGTGTAGTCGGGGGTCGGGAAAACATTAATTTGACGGGCCAGTGAATCTCGGCATACAAACTGGTTTTCGACATAAAGCCAGCAGGTAAATTGTATGGTAGAAGTCTGAGGATTGGAATAACTGTGCGTAATAAGCGGATTGCCTGAAGTGCTGTTGGTGCCATCACCAAAATCCCAGTAATAATTGGTAACTCCTGTAGAGGTGTTACTGAAAGATGCAAGAAATGGCTCGCACCCCGAGCTTATTGGTATGGTGTATGATGCACTGGGACTCGGAAAAACGGTGATGGTATTAAAGGAGGTGTCCTGACAACCGAGGGAAGATACGGCAATAAGTCGGATTGTGTATGTTACAGCTGTACTTCCCGTATTGGTATAAAAATGTTGTAGTGAATGTCCACCGGTTTGTCCTGTTCCGTCGCCAAAATCCCAGTAGTATGTTTGGGCACCTGTCAGAGTCGAAATAGTTGCCATCACCGGATTACAGGAACTGTCTGGAGTCACTTCTACAGGATAATCGGGGTCGGGGAAAACTGTTACATATCCAAGTGAAGTGTCGGCACAACTATAAGAGTTATTGGCTATGAGACTGACAGGATAATACTGAATGAGATTGCCGTTGTTGTTGAAGAGGTGTGTTGTATTAGTGCTGGTCTCAGTTGCAGATCCGTCGCCAAAGTTCCAAACATAACTTACAGCACCTGCAGATGTGTTGACAAAGTTAACTGCTACAGGACTACAACCAGGAATGGCATTCGATGTAAACTGTGAAACAGGTACCGGATGAACTGTTACAGTATGGGTAATACTGTCGGAACAACCGTAGGTCGACCAGGCTTTCATTTTAACATTATAGGTGACATTCGTTGTGCTGGAATTATTGAAAACAACATTGGGAGAAATATCGGTGGATGTTGTGCTGTTACCAAAGTCCCATAAATAAGAGACACCATACAGCGTTTGATTGGTGAAAGGAACCAGGAAGGGAGGACAACCTGCGGTATCGGTGGGAGCGAATTGGGCTACAGGAACAACATCGAAGGCAACTCTGACGGTGTCTGAATTTATACAAGTGTATCCATTGTTTTCGTACCATACAAATTCATACAGTCCATAAACTGTTGTCGTGACCAATGAAGAAGCTGATGCAGTATTTGTAATACTGGCAGTTCCCGGTCCGGAAGCTTGTATCCACTGTCCGGTTCCAACAGATGGGGTGGCATTTAAGGTATAGGAAAGTCCACAAAGATTATGATCGGTTCCTGCATTGGGACTGGGTTGTTGTATGAAAACAATTTCAACAGTATCGGTACTGGTGCAGGATGGACCAAAAACTTCGGCCCAAACAAAATGATAAACTCCGTATTGATTGACTGTGACACTAGTGGCTGGAGTATTATTGGGTGTGAAATTGGCAAATCCTGGTCCGGATGCTTTACTCCAGGAACCGGCTCCAATGCTGGCTATAGCGTTCAGGTTAATTGTCAGACCACAGGTAGTATCATCGGGGCCGGCTTGCGCGACGGGGACGTCTGATACTGTCACAGTAATATTGTCGGTAGCCCAGCATCCATTATTGTCGTATACAGTATATGTCAAATTATAGGTGCCGGGCGTATTGGAGTTAAATGTAGGATTCTGGATGGTTGTTGAATTAAGTGTTGTTGTATTTCCAGTCCATGTATGGGTGGTATATGTGCCGGTTCCTCCGCTGGGGTTTCCGTTCAGCTGAAGATTAATACCGCTGCATGCAAGAGCAGGATCCGGGACAATGTGAGCGGAAACAGGATTTACCGTAACAGTAACATTTTGAGATCGGGAACATCCATTGGCATCTGTTACTGTGTATGTGAGATTATAGGTACCCTGACTGTTGGTGTTAAATACGGGATTCTGAATGTTCGTGGCACTAAGAGGAGACGTATTGCCTGTCCATAAGTGTGTCGTAATAGCACCGCTGCCGGGACTGGGGTTTCCGTTGAGAAACAAATCGTCGCCGGGGCATACTTGAAGGTTGGTGCCGGGTAACATATTAATTGTCGGTCTGGCCCATACACGAATTTGTATGTCGTCTGTGCCTGTGCAACCATAGGCATTGGTCACATTATACGTGATGGTGTGCAAGCCCGGTCCGGCTGTCGAGGGGTTAAACTGACCTGTCGAAGCATTTGTAATCCCGGGTCCAGCCCAAGTCCCTCCGGGAGTTGCTGCGGTAAGAGTTGTCGTGCCTGCGTTCGAACAAAATGGTCCGGCGGGATTTATAGTAGCATTGGGATAAGGAACAATCAGAATTATTGCAGTGGTGGTAACTGGTGGAAAGTCTCCGTTTATGGGGTCAACTGGAGTACCTGGAATTAGCGGATCGTCGTACGGATTGCAGATGTTCCAATACCGAAGAGTTACTTCAAAAAACTGATTCACCAATCCTGTATTGGGGGCATAAATGGGTAAAGTGGAAATATTGGGTGGAGTTGGGCCGGTAACGGGTCCCATGTGTGCATAAACAGGATCGTAATAGGGATATGTCTGTGCCACGCCGTTTACCAAAACTCCGTTGAGCGTTAGACTGGAACCATATATCCATTGTGTCCATCGGGTAGGGGTATTGGGATTGTCGTTTTCTACCGG
>PHDH01000162.1 GCA_002840935.1 Bacteroidetes bacterium HGW-Bacteroidetes-21
TGTTTTTTGCCATTGAAATATTATTTGCAACTAAAATATGTCCTCTGAATGAAAAACAGGCTTTTTAAGACTCGACTAACTATTATTCTATTTTGATTACTCTTTTGCCACAGATTACACAGATTACGCAGATAAATGTTCTGGACGACACAAAAATATCAATCCACGAATTACACGAATTAACACGAATAACCAATGTTACTTCCGAATATCTAGAATTAGTGGTATTAAAGAAAAAGTGTCCTCATCATTTGCGAGTAAAATATTCCTTAGCTTAAAAAAATCTGCGATTATCTGCGAGATCTGCGGGAGAAATATTTCACAGAGTTCCACAGAGGAGGCACAGAGTAACACAGAGGGTAATTTATGTTTTTAATTAAAATCTGCGAACATCCGCGAGATCTGCGGGAGATATATTCCACAGAGAGTAATTTAATATAAATGCTTTTGCCACAGATTACACGGATTACGCAGATAAATATTCTGGAATAAAGAAAATATCAATCCACGAATCTGCCTATCGGCAGATAGGTTAACACGAATAATTCATTTGAGTCTATTAGTAGTACAGAAAAATGATCTCCAGTTATTTCGCATTTATTAGTGAAAATTAGTGGACAAAAAAGACAAACTGTGTCGTCAGCTTTAAAATATTCCTTAGCAAAAAAAAATCTGCGATTATCAGCGAGATCTGCGGGAAAAATAATTCACAGAGTTCCACAGAGAAGACACAGAGTGCCACTGACGGAATTTATGTGATTAGTAAAAATCTGCGAACATCAGCGAGATCTACGAGAGATATAATACTCAGACTAATTCTTCCGCTCAACAATTAACTTTTTTAAAACTGTTCTTTCACTGGTTGAATATTTAAGCAAATAAACGCCGCATGGGAAATTGCTCACATCCAGTGTGTTTATAATCTCGGCTGTTTGTGTTTTTAAGATGGTTTTACCACACAAATCAGTAATTTCAAGATCTACTTTGCTGCCAGAGGATACATGGGGTATAATATTTACAATATCAGAAGCAGGATTTGGAAACAGACCAAAATCATTATCATATTCTGATTCTTCAACAATATTCGATGGAATTAAACAGGCATAATCTTTAACTATAACTCTATTATAAGATGATATTTGTAATCTGATCCATCCATAAATAGTATCGGTGCCAGTAATTACATTTAATCCAAGAAAACGATCTTTGTTAAAATCCCACAAACCAGTAATAATTATTGGCCACCAAGCAAATTGAGAATAACTTTTTAAGTATTGCCAGTCTGTATTCCATGCAAGGTTTTTATTTATCATGTCACCTTCCCTTAATGTGTCAGTATAAGTTGAAATGGAAGCCACTTTATTGTTATTTAAGCCAATTATTTTAGAATAATATTGTTCCGATCCATAAGACACACTTAAATAGGCAATCATTGTAAAATCCATTTGGCCATCGTTATTCAAATCAAAATCATAACTAGATGAAGATATTCCCATCTCATAGGGGGGGACGACAGTTGAATCAGGATCAACATTAAAGTAATAAACTCCATTACCTAAATACTGTCCTGCTTTAAAGGCATTAGGGTTGGAATATGTGACAGTATTTGAAGCTCTTGACAAAGAATTTTGCGTTGTAGTTGTTCCGTTGGCTACAGTCATTACAAAAAAGCGGTAAGGAGTATTTGTTGTAAAAGGGTTGCCGTGGTTATCATTAAACCCGGATTCTAATTGAATTTCGTAATTTGAATTATTGCACGAAACAACCTGATAATTGCCAGATTCAACAACAGCAGCGCTATCGAATGAGAAACTATCACATTCGGCCAGATTTACCCCAATGATGCGGTATTCTGAAATGGTTGATTCGTCAGAAATTTTATTGAAAGAAATCTGAATATCGCTGGAATTATTGTTGTTGTATATATCTTCTGCGAAAATCTCAGAGACTTTTTCTGTATAAGTATTAAGTGTAATAGTGCTGAATGACTGCGATAAATAATCCTGAGTATTTATAACGCCATCAGCCAAAGTAAGTACAAATATTCTGTATGGAACTTGTTCTACTATTAGGTTGCCATCTTTGTCTTTGACATCCGAAGCCAATGTGTCGGAAAAATTCATTCCATTGGGAATCATAGAGAGATAGTTTCCTTGCAATACCTGTTTGGCCGAAATCAAATTGAAAGTACTGGCGTCAGATTCTTTAACGATTATTGCTCGATACTCGCTGACCTTTGATTCGTTAATTGCTTTATCGTATGTGAGATATAAATCGCTTCCATTTTTATTATCTGACACATCATATGCATTGATGTTTTCGGCTAATGGCAAAACAGTTTCATCAATGATGACCTCCTGTCCAGGAACCAAGTTGAGATAGTAGTCTTTTACAATTGCATTTGCGTAAAACATATGAATAGTATCTGAAATAAAGTCCATTCTTAACCATCCGAACAATGTGTCGTTGTTGGAAATAACACGCAAGCCTACAAATTTATTGTTGTAATATGAAATGTAAGTTGTTGAATATGTTAAGCCCGGGCCCGAAAGCGTCCAGAAATCATTGGCGCTTATTGTGTCGTTAAAGGTTAGAGAAAATGGAACATTCGTTGAAGCCGTTTCAAGTAAAGACGTATTTCCATAAGCAGAAATTTTTATCATTCGTGCACCACTTCCAAATGCAATAGCTCCTTCAATTTTCAAATCAGCATTCGAATCGTTGTTAATGTCTAAAATAAAAGGCAAGGATATCTCGTCTGGATATATTGAATGGACATTAACATCGGGCTCAATGTTGGTGTAAATAAACTGGGCACTAACGTTTAAAGTTATAAGTGAAAGAAATACTAATACTATTAATCGCATACCTATTTTTTTCAAAATTACAAAATTACTGTCAATAAACAATATGCTTATAATTATGCACAATTATAAATTGGGTTGTTCTCTATATGCTAGACCAAAAATGTTTATTATAGTTGCATGAAGGTAAATGTTATTGCGAATTTTTGATTGAATGATTTTTGGATTTGATGATTTGAAAATGTGAGGATTTGGTGATTGCGGATTTAGGATTGCTGTCGCCTGCCGCTGCCAACTGCCATATTTTTTTGCCACAGATTTCGCTGATTTGCACAGATAAATCCACCTAATCCGCGTTCAAAAATTAACCCAGATGCATTTAGCGTTTTTATTGCCTCTTGCCGCTGCCTCCTGCTACTGAAACTTGCTCACTGCCATCATTGCCACTTTAATCCCATCTACTGCACTCGAAATAATCCCTCCTGAATAGCCGCTTCCTTCGCCGGCCATATAGAGATTTTCAAACCCTTCACACAAGCCGTTTTCTTGTCTTATTACTTGGATAGGCGATGACGTTTTACTTTCCAATCCTATGAGCATTCCTGTGTCGTAGCCTTTGACTTTTCGACAAAAATCCTGAAGCCCCAGACGAATGGCATGGGTGACTGTTTCTGGAAGCATTTTCCACAATGGAGCTTGCAATAAACCCAGAGGATAACTTGAGTCGGGGGGTGAATTTTGCCGGACCTTCTTTTGTATAAAATCCTGAATACTACAATAAGGAGCTGCATAACCATTCGCAAAATCGTGAAAAGAGGTTTCGAGTTTTTCGAGGTAATTTAAGGCATCTTCGGGCCCTATGTTTTTTCCTGCAAGGACATCGGGGTTGAGGCCCGCCACACAGGCTGCATTGGCAAATTTCCCATTCCGTGCGAAATAACTCATGCCATTCACGATATTCGTATTTTCGAAAGCAGCTGCCGGAACTATTTTACCCCCGGGGCACATGCAAAAAGTATATACAGGCTGGTCGGCGGCATCCGAAGTCAGGCGATATTCTGCTGCCTTTACACCAGGCAATGTCTTAACGCCCCATTGTGCAGTATTGATGATCTCCTGACGGTGCTCTGCTCTAAACCCTATGGCAAAATTTTTAGTTCGAAACCGCACCCCTCTATCCATCAACATTCTGCATGTATCAAGCGCAGAATGACCAATGGCAAGAATTACGATATCTGGCTCAAATATCTCATTTCCTGCTACAACGCCAGTCACTTTTCCATTTTTAACAATGAGGTCTGTCATCTGGCGGTTGAAAACAAATTCGCCACCCATGGCACAAAATTCTTCACGAAGCGTTTTGACTACTTTTTTCAGGTTGTCACTGCCCACATGCGGGTGACTCAACCAAGCGATTTCGGGAGGTGCTCCCGCCCCTATGTATGTGTCTAGTATATACTTTTTCTCTAAAGAAATATGCTTTGATCGGGAAGTCAGTTTGCCATCTGAAAATGTACCAGCTCCGCCTTCTCCAAAGGAGTAATTTCCGGCAGCATCAAAAGCTCCGCCTTTTTCAAAGGACGAAATTGCTGCAGCTCTCTCTGCGACATCCTTTCCACGTTCCCACAAAGTCGTTTTAAAGCCTGCCTGAAGTAAAATTCTGGCAGCAAAATATCCTGCGGGTCCGCTACCAATAACCAAAGCCTTTTTTCCCGTTTTAGTGTATGGAATCTTAAGTGTTGCTTTTTCTTCTGGCGATACTCCAGGAATAGATTCAGAAGTCACTCCAACCCTAAGCTCCCAAAGAATATTTCGCTTATTGCGCGCATCAAGACTCTTAGAAAATACCTGAAAAGTAAAATCCTGTATCCCGAGCTTCTGTTGAATTGTCTGTCGAAGTTCAATTTCAGTATAATCGGTATGAATTTTAATCTGGAATTCTTTGTAGCCCATGCCATCAAATTAAGTGTCAAAATTAAACAAAATGCTTTCAAAAAACTATTCGTTGACAGAAGGCATACTTAATAATCACTCAAACCTGCCAAATACTCATTAATACTATAATATATCAATTAAAATCTTATTTTTGTTTATTGTAAAAACCAATAATATGAAAGCTTTACTTTTTATCACTTTAATTGTTTTATTTCCTTTTTTCGTTTCTGCAGTTGGATTCGATTCTCCATTTGCTAATGGATTTATCGAAAATAAGGGCCAAGTAGTCGACATCAAGCAGATTAGCCACCCCGAAGTTCTTTGTACATATGAAGAACCCAATGCCAAATTATTCTTCACAAAAGAAAAAATTGTTTATTTGTTTTACAGGTATGAGACAGAAGAAACAGCAGAAAGCCGCAAAAAACTGAGTGAAGGTGATGTTGAAGGAGCCCGTATGCTTTCTTTAAGAGTTCGCGAACAAAGAATAGACTTTGAATTTGTCGGTTCTAATCAAGGGACAACAACTCAATTCAGCAAGCCTTCCGAAAACGAGGTAAATTACTATAAAGCAAACTGTCCAAAAGGCATTACTGGACTCAAACCATATAGTGAATTAAAATACAACAATCTTTTTCCAAATATTGATATTATCTTCAAGGCAACTCCCAGTGGCGTTAAGTATGATATCATAATGAAGCCAGGAGCTAAATTCTCAGATATTAAATTCCGCTATAACGGATCAGAAAGCGTACAACTTTCTGACGGCAATCTTATGATTGACAACACATTATTTCCACTTCAAGAAACCATCCCCGCTTCATATACAGAGAAAGACAACGAACCTTTTGCTGTCGAATATTATGTTTCAGGAAACAATACTTTTGGATTTAAACCCCAAGGCAATGAAGCAGACATAGTGGATGAAACCCTCATTATCGACCCCATACTTCAATGGTCAACATACTTCGAGCCAACAACAACAGGAGCATCCACTATTCGTGGCAACACAACAGTTGATGTTAATGGAAACTTTTTTTTCCAGGTAAACACATATGCAGCTAACATGCCATTAATGAACCCAGGTGGTACAGCATATTACGATCCAAGTTATAATCCTTCTAGCGGTCTGGATATGTATTTTGCAAAATTCGATGTCAATTATCAGCTCGTTTGGTCGACATATTTGGGAGGGACAGGAAATCAATCAAATTACTACGATCACGGTTTGGCTACTTATAACGGATATTTTTATATCTGTGGGAATACAAACAGTTCCGATTTTCCTTTACTGAATCAGGGAGGTGGAGCTTACTATTATACTTATCCCGGTTCAAATTGCGGTTTCTTATCAAAATTCAATATTACCTCCGGACAAATGATACACTCCACGTATCTGAAGAGTTACGACTATCATTCAATGGCCATTGACAAAAACGGAAATATAGCTGTAGGCTCATTTAATTACACATGGTCTGTAGCACCTGTTGTAATGAGCAGGACTGGAGCCTATAATCAAGCAACTCATGGAGGAGACAGCGATGTTTTTCTATACATGTTCAACAATAGTCTTGTGCAGACATGGGGAACATATTTCGGCGGAGTTGGATATATTGACATGATGGGAATGACCTTTGACGGTAACAATAATTTATTCTTACTTACACGCGGATCTAGCAACACCTCCGTACCACTTGCCAATCCTGGAGGAGGAGCTTATTACGTAAGTACTGTGGCTGGGAGTTATGATCTTTCCATATCAAAATTCAATACCTCCGGAGCACTGACATGGAGCACTTATTATGGAGGTTCTGCTCTCGAAGGGCTATCATATTCAAACATCAGAGTTAATTCCAGCAACGACATAATTATTACTTCAGAAACATTTAGCACTAATTTCCCAACAGCCAATCAAGGAGGAAGCGCTTATTTTCAAGGAACAGCACCCACCGGTGGCTCGCAATGGGGTTGTTACCTTAGGTTCAACAACAACGGAGTTAGACAGCATGCTACATACGTTGGTTACAATGGTGAAGATAACTATGTTCAGGATAATGTACAAGCCGTTACCGGAAGACAGTACCTTTTACTGCAAACCAAAGCTTTTCCAATCACATCTATCAGTGGAAATTATAGTTGTTCGAATAATGTACCTACATCAACAAATTATATGGCCATTGAATTTGATACAGACTTCAGCATTCGCTGGTCCAGCTTCCTTCAAGCTCAGAACAACTATTTTGAACGTCTCGGCATTGACAACACCAACTTACGTCTTTATGCGGCGGGGTCAACTTCCTATGCCTCATGCAACCTGCTCAATCCGGGAAGTCCCGCATATTATGATAATACTCGAACACAATCAAATGCCCATAACCTGATGTGTTTTGACATTAGTATCTGTGTTCCTTCTACTGCACCTTCTTCGGCCAGCGCTTCACCTAATCCCATTTGCCCCTCATTATCAACGACTCTTTCTGTATCAGGTGGATCTTTAGGCACAGGAGCATCGTGGCACTGGTACTCCGGAAGTTGCGGCGGCACGGCCGTCGGAACTGGAGCTACACTTTCCGTTTCACCCGTTTCAACAACGACCTATTATGTTCGTGCTGAAGGTGATTGCGGGACAACAGCCTGTGTATCTGTAACTGTAACTGTTAATCCTAGCCCATCAAATGATAATTGTGTAAATGCTGTGAATATTGCCGCACTTCCATATAATAGTGGAGTAATGTCAAATAGTTGTTCAACAAATGATATTCCAGCTGGCTCTGGATGTTTAGGTTTTGGAGCCAATGTTTGGTTTACTTTTACTGGAACAGGAAACAATATGCAAATTTCAACAGATAATGCAGGAACAAATTTTGACACAGAATTGCATATTTATACAGGCTCTTGCGGAAGTCTCACCGAAGTTACTTGTGATGATGATGCTGGAACTGGAGCGACATCATTAATTAATTTATGCTCAACAGCTTCTACGACTTACTATGTATCTGTCGGATACTATTCTACCTCTTTGGTTTATGGAAATTACCAATTAACAATCGTAGATTATCCTTTAGGGGCTTCAACTTCTTTATCTGCAAGTCCAGCCACAATTTGTTCTGGTTCTTCCTCAACACTGTCAGGAACTGTAGGTACTAATGGTAATAATATTTCATGGTATACTGGAAGTTGTGGAGGTAGTTTGGTAGGGTCAAGCACAAGTTTATCTGTAAGTCCAACAGTAACAACGACATATTATGCAAGAACTTTAGGGTCCTGTGGAAATGTGAGTGCAACATGTAATACTGTAACTGTAACTGTCAATACAAATTCCACAGCACCTACTTCTATCAGTGCGACTTCCAATCCCATTTGCAGTGGTTCAACAACACTCTCCGTTGTGGGTGGATCACTTGGAACAGGCGCTTCATGGCAATGGTATACCGGAAGTTGCGGTGGTACTTCGGTCGGAACCGGATCATCAATTTCAGTTTCGCCAGCCTCTACAACCACTTACTATGTAAGAGCAGAAGGCACCTGCAATACAACTACTTGCGCCTCTTTAACTGTTACTGTTAATACAAGTTCTACGGCACCTACTTCTATCAGTGCTACAACAAACCCAACCTGTGGTGGCTCAACAACACTCTCAGTAGTTGGTGGATCCCTTGGAACGGGCGCTTCGTGGCAGTGGTTCACCGGAAGTTGCGGTGGCACTTCAGCCGGATCGGGGTCATCAATCTCAGTTTCTCCTTCATCCACAACAACATATTACGTTAGGGCATCCGGGACTTGCAACACGACGACTTGCGCCTCTTTAACTGTTACTGTCAATACAAGTTCTACGGCACCTACTTCTATTAGCGCGACTTCTAATCCTATTTGCAGTGGATCAACAACACTTTCCGTTGTTGGAGGATCACTTGGAACAGGCGCTTCATGGCAATGGTATACCGGAAGTTGCGGTGGCACTTCGGTCGGAACAGGTTCTTCGATTTCAGTTTCGCCTTCTTCTTCTACTACTTACTACGTAAGAGCAGAAGGCACCTGCAATACAACTACTTGCGCCTCTTTAACTATTACTGTCAATACAAGTTCTACGGCACCTACTTCTATCAGTGCTACAACAAACCCAACCTGTGGTGGTTCAACAACACTCTCAGTAGTTGGCGGATCCCTTGGAACGGGCGCTTCGTGGCAATGGTTCACCGGAAGTTGCGGTGGGACTTCAGCCGGATCGGGGTCATCAATCTCAGTTTCTCCTTCATCAACAACAACATATTACGTTAGGGC
>PHDH01000163.1 GCA_002840935.1 Bacteroidetes bacterium HGW-Bacteroidetes-21
CTATAATATGCAATCATACACTTCCGGAAAGTCAGAACCTGTTGAAATTGACCAGAACACATACTGCCAGAAAATCAAAGCCTCACGATTTGTTATTTTACAAACCAGTGAAGGCCTGATGCAAAGTTTTCCATGGGGTTTCACCGATAAAATGTATAGTCATTTTAATTCTGTAAGTTTTGACACAAAAGTACAGGACTACATTCAAAGAATTAAGAACGATCCTGCCTGGTTAGAAGCCATTACAAAAAAGGCTCTTGAAAACAATGTGGATCTTGAAGAAATGATACGTTTGGACGCCACATATATGGCAGAAACGGAATAAAGAATCTACTCATTTTCAAACTGTCTCCTTAGTCCTCAATCTTCTTCAAATTCACTTCAAAAATACGGTTGACATTAAAATACAAAGATGTTATCTGTTGTTCGTTAGAACCTAATTTCAACTTATCGCATAAATCTTCGGTCAATATTTGCTTGCCGTCAAAGTCAAAGCCCAGAACATTGAGTAACACATACTCATGACTGATATACAGAACAATAAAACCCGTTTCGCAGGTCATACCATCCCCACTGGAAAGAATGGCGTCGACCAATCCCATGAAATGATTAATGGCATTGTCGGCTTTCACGCTATCGCCCAGTTCTTTCCACGCCACATGCTGGTACCAGATCATGTCGAGTTCGAGGGGCAAGTTCTTTAGTTCTTTCTCAGTGTATGTAATGATCTTTTTATAGTCTTTCTCGTCGAGTTCTTTTTTAGCCGTAATTTTATTGAATTCCTCCATCCTTTCCGGGGATTGGTAAGGCATATACTTAGCTTGAAACGAATAGCCATAATACAAATACCAATACTCTTCGGGAGTCAGCGTTTCCTTTTCAGAGAGAAATTTCTTCATAATAAGATCGTAGAAGTAAGGAGAAGTTTTATCTTTTATGACTTCATTTATCTGCTTAAAATCGACTTTCTTTGAATTCATTTCAAGCCCTTGACCTGAAACCAAAAAAGGCAAACAGATCAACAGTAATATCAAAAACCTATTTGTTTTCATCAAGATTTTCATTTTCAAGTTTCTTTAAAATTTTTTCTACTTCCTTTTCAGTACTATAGATTTTTTCCCGACAGATACCTAACAGTTCGCTGGCTCTTTTCACCAGCCCCGAGAGATCGTCGATACTCACTTCTTCATTTTCCATTTTGCCAATAATCAATTCCAGTTCATTGACGGCTTCTTCGTAGCTAACTTCTTTGTTTTTAGCCATACTATTGTTTTTTAGTTGATTTCACTTCACTTTCTATAGTCCCGTTGAATACACGAGTCTGAATTTTATCACCTGCAACCAAATGACGAACATCTTTCACCATTTTTCCATTCAACAAAGTCATAGAAAAACCTCGCTTCAAAATCAAACCAGGATCCGTAAGTTCGACTATTTTCTGCAAATAGACGGTCTTTTGTATAGCCGATTTAACTATTTTGGAAGGCTGACGAACTAAAGAATCTAGTAACCCTACCACTTCTTTTTCGGCTAAAGATTGAACCCCCCGAGCTTGATATTGCAAGGATTTGATATTCGTAAACTGCCTGTTATTCTGAACGGAGATAAAAAAACGCACCGTTTTTCGTATCGTTTCCCGGTATGATGATACAGACTGAGCATACAGTTTCAGATATCCGGAGGAAATACTTTTGATATTGACGGCTGAACTATTAATATAAGCTTTGCCTTCATCAAGAATATTTTTTGCATGTAACATGAGTCCTTCCGTCAACGTATCAATGGCAGAAATTTCGTACAACATACTATCAATAAAAAACTGTGCCGTCGCTGTTGGTGTTTTAAAACGGGAATGAGCCACCAAATCGACTACACTGACATCCCTTTCGTGGCCAATACCTGAAAAAACAGGTAAAGGAAACTGGCAAACATGCGAAGCGAGTTCATACGAATCAAAGCACATCAGTTCACTTCGACTGCCTCCGCCACGAATAATCACAACGACATCAAAATAAGACGCATAATGAAAAATCTTCTCCAGCGCTTTAATCATAGAAGACACGGCATCAGCGCCCTGCATAAAAGCGGGAAACAATACTGTTTTAAAGTCAATCCCATAATCGTTTTCATTCAGCTGACGTATAAAATCGCCATAACCTGCGGCTGACGGAGAACTAATCACGGCAATTTTTTTTGGAAGTACGGAAATAGGCAACTGACTATTAAGTTCGAAGATGCCTTCATCCACCAGTTTTTTAATCGTCTCCTGCCGTTGCATTTCGATGTCGCCCAATGTATAGGCAGGCTCAATGTCTGTAATATTGAGTGCCAGACCATAGACTTCATGATATCTGACTGTAACTCTGACCAGAATATTAATACCCTGCTCCAAAGAATGCCCTGTGGCACTCGAAAAATAAGGTTTGATCATTCGGTATACACCAGCCCAAATGGTAGCCTTAGCTTTAGCTACAGGATTATCGTTCTCATTATCCTTCTGAATCAATTCCAGATAACAGTGACCCGAACGAGACTCACTCATTTCAGAAATCTCTGCTACCACCCAATAATAGGTTTCAAGATTGGACTCTAGTACCGTTTTTATCCGGCTATTTAGCTCAATTAATGAAAGATAATTCCTATCGGACATAGTTAGTTCTTCACCAGAATATTTCTATACAATTTAGTATCCCCCGAAATATCAAGAAAATAGATACCATTTCCGACATCTCCTGGCAACGTCACTTGTATTGTATTCTGAGTCCATCCGCTGATATAAGTCAATTCACGATAGACATTACGGCCAGAAATATCCGTTAAATTGATATGTATATACTGACTATCTGTAGTATAAATTTTAAATGTAAATTGATCTTTAAAAGGATTGGGGTATGCTTCAATAAAGTGATCAGAATAAGGATCTTCTATCTGTAAATTATTTGCCAGAAAAAGAGCCTGAGCAAAATCGGGTAATCCATAACCTCTGAATTCATCGGGGGTATTGAATTGATCGGCACTCATTCTTACAAACTGCAATAATTCCTGTGGTTTTAGCTCTGGTGTAGATTGCCAAAAACAGGCCACAAGACCAGCTAAGAGAGGTGATGCAAAAGAAGTTCCGTTACCCTGAAAAACATCTCCTGCGGTACTATAAACCCATGTCATTTCACCCATGGCGACTACATCCGGTTTTACACGACCGTCTGCAGAAGGACCTATCGAACTAAAGCTACTATAACCGCCACTACTATTCACCGAACCGGCTGTTAATATACTGTCAGCATCTGCAGGGACACCAATTTTTGTCCACGAATCATTTCCGGAATTACCGGCGCTAACCACCAAAGCCATACCTTTTGCTGCTGCTTTACGGGCTACTATTGACGCGGTACAAGTGTTTCCATCAAGATCAGCCCAGATATGATCCTGTGCTGGATCGTCAAAAGTAGAATAACCCAGACTAATATTTACAACATCTGCCCCAATACTATCGGCATGCTCCAATCCGGTTGCCAGATAATACTCCTCAATAACGTATTCGCTGCTACCTTCTTCGGTACGAATCAGCGCATAGTCAGCCTCGGGAGCCGTTCCGACCAAAGTTCCTGGCACATTTGCTGCTAATACTGAAAGCACCATAGTTCCATGTGAATGATATGAAAAAACATAATCAGAGTCATTTATGACATCATACGTATAAACAATTCTGTTATTATTAAACAGATAATCAAAAGCGTCTATACTGTCTGATCTGTTAAAACCGGCATCAAGTATGGCAATTAGCATTCCCTGGCCTTTATAATTCAGATTGTGAAGGTAATCCCCATGTACCTGTGCGATTTGTGTCTGGCCATAGCCATAATCAGTACTACGGGTTCCAGCTTTGGCTGAAACAACCGGGGTCACTTCCAACTTTGTACTGGGAACAATTTCTGAGTTCTTAAGATATCCCGACACAAAAGAAATTCCCGAAAGCTGCAAAAGCAAGGCAGGATTGTCGGTATAAACCACAACCCCATTGAGCCATTTACTGACAGTTCGAACTTGAAATCCCATGTTTCGCATCGAATCAACATACATGGGCGTAACAGGAATATCAAACTGATCTATAGGTATTTGCTGAGAAACACGACGTTGAATAGCCTTTGCGCTGAGATATTGCTCGGGTTGTTGCAATGAAAATGGGCCATTATTTTTATCTGTAAACTCGATAAAATAAAGTTGAGGAGCGAGCTGCGAAAAAACAGGCAAAGCCAGAAAAAACAACAATGTTATTACAAAAAACCTCATACGACTTATTTATTCTCAAAGATAATAATAAAAAGTCTCATGTGGAAAGAACACAATTGGAACATGATTTATTTTCTAAAATTGACTAAGTATTAATTTCATTTGAACTTTTTAGAGGTTTCAGATTCTCATTTGATGCAGAAATAAAACTATCTTTATGGCAAATAAAAAAAATGGAGAATTCGGAATACAATAAACCAACACATGAGTTTCTTATTGATTTTGCAAATAAGACAGGTAGAACGGCTTATTATACAGAAACAGCTTATCCTACATTTATTTCCCAACCAACAGCACATCATAAAAGAACAATATATATACCTAATAACGAAAAAGGAACCAGCTTTTTAATTGCCTTTAACGACCCCAAAAGTCTGAGCGAAAACAATTTGTTTTTTGGTGCTTTTACCCCAATAAATGTACCTACCTCCAAATCTTTATTTATTCGTAAGAAAGATGTAGTGGATAAAATCAACCCATTTAAAAAGAACAAGATAAATTCTAATGGCACCGAACATTTTAATGCTCAAACATACATTTCCGCTCAAGACGAGGCGTTTGTTAGTAAAACACTGACAAACATTTCAATGCAGAATAATATTCTGGAATGTCTGAACCTGCAGAATACCATGAATGTTGAGATAAATATTTTAAATCTTGACTTCGTACCTAACTTCAAAAACATCTCACATATTGGGCTATTCACACGACTTCATTGGATTACAGACGAGGCAATGATTGAAGCATTTTTCACAAAAGCCGAAGCCTTCAGAAATCATTTGTAAAACGTCATTTATCTGAAACAGATATTTGACAAAGAATTTTTTAAACTTTTACTTTATCCTTGAATAAAATCAATTTTTGGGCTAACAATCTTACTTGCATGAAAAAAACTATATATCAGAATAATAATTCCATTATAGTTTCAGAAAGAAAAAATGATAGAATTCCCCTAAAATAATTCCGAAATAACGAAAAAAGAATGGAGATCAGCTCCACTACAAAACGTATCTGCAAAGGGAAGTCGGGTAATATCAAAGTATAAAGAAAAAATGACTATTTTTGTCTAAATCTATTTCATGCCGAATTTGTATATCATATCAGGACCTAATGGTGCAGGCAAAACTACTGCATCTTATACTGTACTTCCTGAGATGCTCAATTGCAAAGAGTTTGTCAATGCAGATGAAATAGCAAAAGGTATATCTCCTTTTCAACCTGAAAAAGCAGCTATTGATGCAGGTAGATTTATGCTTCACAGAATTAAAGAATTAATTAGCCATAAATCTGAATTTGCCTTTGAAACAACTCTATCCACAAGAAGTTACGTAAAAACAATCAAAGAGGCAAAAAAATCAGGATATGCAGTTACATTAGTATTTTTCTGGCTTAATTCTACTGATTTAGCCATTGAAAGAGTTAAAACCCGTGTACTTGAAGGTGGACACAACATACCTTCGAATATTATTAAAAGAAGATATTATAATGGCATTAAAAATTTATTTAAATTATACATCTCAATTTCAGACTACTGGATGATTATTGACAATTCTGAGAATCCCTTTAAATTAATTGCTGATGGTGAATCAGATAAAGACAAAAATATTTACGATAAATTAATTTGGACTAAAATAAATGACATAGCTTATGGACAGTAAGAAACTTGCTCTTCGGACTAAAATATTAAAAGGAATAGAACTTTCATTTCTAAAACTTCTCGAAAAAAAAAGGAAAGAAAACGGCGAACTTGTATACTGCAAAGATGGACAGATTATTCGCATCAAAGCGATAGACCTGATCAAATGATGTCCATTTTAAAAGAATTTTAATTGAGAAATACTTTTTAATAAGGAATTTTCTTAAAATGAATAGCTCTCTTTAATTTAAAACTATTACTCTATGCTCGACAAAGAAAAGTATTTACTTCCGGCAGGACAATTTGATTACGCAAAACTTTTAACCGAATGGAAATGGCTTACCGGAGAAGAAGTCAGAATTATTGCACTTACTAAATGCGGTGATGTCTTATTAAGAGATATTGATAATAATCTGGTTTTTCTTGATACAGGGTACGCCTATCTTACAAACATATCTGATGACTATCATGATTTTTTGGATAAAAATCTCAGTATGGAGACCCTCGAACAAATACTTCAAAACGAAATCATCGATCATCTTGAGGATTGTGGTCTGAAATTAAACTCCGATGAAGTTTATTCATTTAAGGTACTTCCAGTGCTAGGCGGAGAATATGATGAGAATAACATGTTTCCTATGAATATCTACGAACATTTTAACGAAACAGGGAAAGCCCAATTTAAAATTAAAGATATTCCTCTGGAACAGGAGATTGAGTCAGAAGAGGATTAACGATCACTATTTAAGGCCATTAATAAGATTTCAATGAAATCAATAAGCAAATTGTTTTCAGTATTGATCATTGTATTTTTTGCTTTCTTCATATCCTGTGAAAAAGGTAATCATGAAAACAGATTCAAAGACAATGATTATCTATCAGTAAATATGGATATTAGCATCGTAGCTAAAAATTTTAACTTACAAAACGATTCAATTATTGATGTGATAAATCTTGAAATTAATAATATTAGTAATTCTGAAATTAGAAATACTTTGACCGAAAAATTTAGAAACTATATTGATAATTATAAAGAAATTAAAAGATATTTTTCTGACTTGAAAATAGCCTTTAATCAATTTTCAGAAGTAAACCATCAATTGCTCTTGGATTCGTTAAATTGGAATGCGAAATCAGAATTAAATGAGACCTCGTTGTTTTTCTTACACTTACAAGGTGCTGAAGATACTGTAAATGCGAGACTATTAAAATATCGGCTCAATTCATTTAATTTGAATTCATATAGCATTATTAATGATTCCCTCTTTTTCAAAAATGGCATTCTCAATGAGTCCTTAATTTCATTAATTAATACAGATGATCATCCATATGAAGAGAATTTAGATCCACATTTAAAGTATTGGGAAACTTTCAGGTTTTATAGGGTATCTATGAATTATGCGAAATTTGAAATTAATTTATTATCAAGAGATGTTTTGCTAATGACAAATAGTATTTTGAGAACATACTTATCAAAAGTTCGATTATTAATTACAGTCACAAATTTAACACATACACAATAACCTATAAAGGTGCAATATAACAGAACATTATTCCGATTAAAGTTCTTTACTTAATAGCAATACTAAGTCCAGAATATTTATACTTGGTATAGCCACTTCACGATAAGTTTTTTAAAATAAGAACACCGCTTTTAATCCTTATATTTAGATTATTCATACATCTAAGGGATTTTAGAGTTTATTTTTAATAATCCATAGTATTATTCCATTATTTGAAAATTATTAAAAATGATTATTTTTACAGAAAAAAGATGGCGATCACATTCAATGAATTAAGAAAAATCAAAGACAGTCTGCCCGACGGAAGCATGCAGCAAATAGCAGACAAACTTAGTGTAAGTATAGAAACAGTCAGGAATTATTTTGGGGGGACGAATTACAAAGACGGAGAAATTGCAGGTTTTCATATTGAGCAGGGTCCCGACGGAGGCATCGTCGATCTGGACGATACAACAATACTTGAATTGGCCATGAAAATCATTCATGAAAATAAAAACTAAAATCAACCCTTTTTTTTAGTTCATTTTTTTATATTTTTAAGGCTTTAAAAAATCAATTTATGATAAACACTCAACTTTTAAATCCACAAAGCATTGTGGTAGTAGGCGCCAGTAATAATATCAATAAAACTGGCGGTAAAGTTTTATATAATATAATCAAAACGGGATTTAAAGGAAACGTATACGCTGTCAATCCTAAAGAATCGGAGATTCAGGGAATACAAAGTTTTGCTACCATTCAGGATTTACCTTCCTGCGATTTAGCCATACTTGCCATTGCTGCCAAATATTGTCCTGAAACGGTTGAGATACTTACCACTCAGAAAAATACTCGGGCATTTATCATACTTTCAGCCGGATTCAGCGAAGAAAGTCACGAAGGTGCCCTATTGGAGAAACAGGTAGTGGATAGTATTAATAAGGTGAATGGATGTCTGATCGGACCCAACTGCATAGGTTTTCTGAACTCTAATTATGCCGGTGTTTTTACTACGCCTATCCCAAAACTCGATCCCATGGGTTGCGATTTCATCAGTGGTTCGGGTGCCACAGCCGTTTTTATTATGGAATCGGGCATGCCCAAAGGACTTACTTTCTCGAGCGTATATTCTGTAGGGAATTCAGCCCAGATGGGCGTTGAAGAAGTCCTCGAATATCTCGACGAAAGCTTTAATCCTCAAACAAGTTCAAAAGTTAAACTCCTGTATATTGAAAATGTAAAGAAACCCCAGAAGCTTTTAAAACATGCGTCTTCTCTGATTAAAAAAGGATGTAAAATTGCTGCTGTAAAATCAGGATCTTCAGCTGCAGGTAGTCGTGCTGCCTCATCTCATACCGGCGCATTGGCTTCACCCGATGTGGCTGTAGATGCGCTCTTCCGCAAAGCAGGTATTGTACGTTGCAACAGCCGTGAAGAGTTGACGACAGTGGCTTCTG
>PHDH01000164.1 GCA_002840935.1 Bacteroidetes bacterium HGW-Bacteroidetes-21
ATGGTTGTATACGAAGAATTGAAAAACAGAGTTCAGGGAATGAGTATGCACGATGCGGCCCTGGAAGTCAACCACTGGTGTCACGAAAAAGTCACATATAAGGGTTCTGACGTAAGAACTAGTTCCCCGTTGAATACCATGAAATACTCTTTTGGACGATGTGGCGAGGAGTCTGTTTTTACTGTAGTCGCCTTGCGAACAGTTGGTATTCCTGCTCGACAGGTTTATACGCCGCGCTGGGCACACTCCGACGATAATCATGCCTGGGTTGAGGTTTGGGTCGATGGAAAATGGTATTTTATGGGAGCCTGCGAACCCGAACCTGAACTTAATTTGGGTTGGTTCGCTTATCCTGCTTCGCGTGCCATGCTTGTTCATACAAGAGTCTACGGGAAATATTTTGGTGACGAAGAAATTATTAATTCCGAGGATAGATTTTCGGAGTTGAACTTGATTTCCATTTATGCGGCTTCCAAAAAAGTGGTTGTTTGCGTGAAGGATAAAGAGGGTGTCCCTGTTAAAAATGCAACCGTAGAGTATCGTTTATATAATTATGCGGAGTTTTTTCCTATTGCTTCTAAAGTAACAAATGAAAAGGGACAGACTTCGATGAGTCTGGGTATGGGCGATTTAATGATTTTCGCTCAGGATGGCGAAAAATTTGGATTTAAACCCGTCAATGTGCCTACCACCGATACGGTTGAAATATCCTTAATTTGGCCCCAGAAAGACATGTTGCCTTTTCGCTTTAATCAAGTGCCTCCGGTAGGCAAACCCGTGGAATCGATTTCTGGCGAAAAATCATTAAAAAATGCTGCTAGACTTAAAGTTGAAGATTCGCTCAGAGCAGCATATATTTCCACTTTTATGTCGGAAAATGAAATCCGGCTTTTTGCGCGTCAGTATAATTACGATGCGAGTCAGGTGATAACTTTTTTTCAGAATAGCTATGGCAATCATAAGGAAATATATGCATTCTTGGCTTCCGTGCCGGATAGTCTACATTTTTTGGCGACGAAACTTTTAGCTGTAATTTCTGAAAAGGATATTCGTGATGTGACTGCCAAAGTTCTCACGGATCATCTAATAGGAGCTGCCGAGTTGCAATATTTTAATATGCAAATGGATGCGGATATTTTCTATAGCTATGTTCTGAATCCAAGAATTTCTTATGAAAATCTTTCCGACTGGAGAGGGTATTTAAAAAATAAAGTAGGGAAAGTCTTACTTGAAAAAATCCGACAGACACCTGAAGCTTTGGTGCTATGGATTAAAGACAATGTTTTAATGGATGTCGTAGCCAACAAGCATTCCCGTAACCCGTTGACTCCTGCCGGGGTTTATGATTTACGTGTGTCCGATAAAAAATCTCGCGATATTTTCTTTGTGGCCATGTGTCGTGTCGTAGGAATTCCTTCGCGCTTAAACCCCGAAACCCAGATGCCTCAGTATTATCAAAAGGATCAATGGGTGACCGTTGAATTCGATGCTCAAAATTCTGTTGCCGATAATCGGGTGGTAATGCTAAATCTGACAAATCCGGAAAATAATGCAGGAATTAAGTCTACAATAAATTTTACCCTTTCTTATTTGAAAAATGGTTCGTATAGGCTATATGAACTGCCCGAAGAAAAACCCTTGAACGACTTTGTGGGAAACCCATTGCAACTTGCTCCCGGTAATTATTTATTTGTTACGGGTAACCGTTTGAAGGATGGGACTGTTTTGAGTGATCTTGTTTTTTTTGAAGCCGTGGAAGGATCTTCGATTGAAATCCCAGTGAGTCTGAGACAGACTGAAGTCTCTGTAGAGTCTTACGAAGTTCCGGATCTAAAAATTAGTCAGGTGTTCAAGTATGGTTCAGATGAGAAAATTGCCATGGATAATGCCCTTGGTAAAAAGGGAATGTTGTTGGTTTTTATTGATCCCGACAAAGAGCCGTCTAAGCATGTTATTCAGGATATTTCAACAGTTACAAAAGAATTTGAGAGATGGGGTGGAGCTCTTTTATTTGTTCTTTCACCAGATCAGTTAACCCAGACATTTAATCCTGGAAAGTTTGTCGGATTGCCATTGCAAAGAAAATTTGTGGTAGACAAAGACAATCTTTTAATGAAAGAAATGAGTCGTGTGGCTGGTAAGAACCTTCAATCTGATTATCCGGTGGTTTGTCTGATTTCACCTGAGGGTAAAATTCTTTTTCTGACTTCGGGATACCGTATAGGAACCGGGAATGAGATTCTTCAACTAATAAATAAAGCAAAATGAGTGCCTTGATTGAAATAGCCGTATTTTCTCCAAAGGATGCTTTAGTAGCACAGGAGAATGGAGCACACCGTATCGAACTCTGCGCAGCGATGTCGGAAGGCGGAATTACACCTTCACATGGAAGCATTGTCTACGTGAGAGAAAAACTGAGGATTCCTGTCTTTGTGATGATACGTCCCCGGGGAGGTGCTTTTGTCTATTCTACAGAGGAACTTGAGATAATGGAAAGAGATATTGAGTTCTGCCGTGATGCGGGTGTCGATGGTATTGTTTTTGGTATTCTTACGAATGAGGGGGAAGTGGATACCTTCAATTGCCGGCGACTGGTTAAGAAAGCAGGCGTCATGGCATCGACTTTCCACAGGGCTTTCGATGTGGCTAAAGATCCACTGTCTTCCTTAGAAAAGATTATTGATTGTGGCTTTCACCGTATTCTGACATCAGGACAAAAACAATTGGCTCCCGAAGGAGCTGATTTGATTGCTTCGTTGGTGGAGCAAGCTGGAAGCCGCATTATCATCATACCCGGCTCAGGTGTAGAAGAGAGTAATTTAAAAGTCTTACATCAATTGTGTGGAGCCAAAGAGTATCACTCTTCTGCTAAAGTCAGAGACGAAGAAAAAACCATGAAAGTCAACATGTCTTCCATTTCGTCGACTCTCACCAAATGGAAAGTATCGCCCGAGAAAGTTAAAGAAATGAGACGTATAGCCGATGAATTGTAAAATATTTAATAAGTATTTATTTTTTTGTCATAATGTGCGAATTGAAGTAAGTCATATACAATTCATGCTAAAAAAATATCTTCTTTTACTTTCCTTCTTTTTACTTGTAATTCCTGTAAATGCACAGGTAAAGAATTCAGAACTTATTATAGATAACTGGACTTTTCATTCATTACACAGTATTAAATCATATCCAGCCGCTGTTCCCGGAACGATTCAAACAGACTTATACGAAAACGGCCTGATTCCTGATCCTTTTTTTGGGGACAATGAAAAAAGTCTGCAATGGATCAGTGATTCTGTGTGGGTCTATGAGACAAAGTTTCAGGTTTCGCCCGATTGGCTTAACCAACCAAATATAAAACTTATATTCGAGGGAATAGATACTTATGCAGATGTTTTTCTGAACGATTCTCTGATTCTAAAGACAAACAACATGTTTCATTCCTGGGAAATGAATGTAAAAAACCTGTTAAAGCCGGGCATTAATGCGCTTCGTGTTGTGTTTTTTCCTCCCGATTCTAGTCAAAAAGCCATACCTGGAGGAAATCGTGTTTATCACCGAAAAGCGCAATATCAGTTTGGATGGGACTGGGGCCCTGTTTTGAAAACCATGGGGATGTGGAAGCCCGTAAAAATCCACGTCCAGCCTGAACTTCAATTGGAAGATGTGTATATCACGCAGGATTTTATTTCAGAAAATGAAGTGAAAATTACCGTGCAAGGTAAGGTCAAAGGTAAAAATGGGGTTTGTCAGGTCGCCATTCAAAATGCGCAAAGCCATGAAGTCTATGTTGGATCAACGATTCGGACGATCTCAGAGGAACAGCCCTTTGTTTTATCTTTTCTCCTTAAAAATCCTCGACTTTGGTGGTGTCACGGAATGGGGGAGGCTTATTTGTATCCTTTTCGGGTCGAATTGTCTGAAATGAGCATTTTGCATGATGTAAAGACTATTCCAACAGGCATCAGAAAAATTGAACTGGTGCAGGAAAAAGACAGTATTGGACAATCTTTTTACTTCAAACTAAATGGTAAACAAATTTTTGCCAAAGGTGCCAACTGGGTTCCTGCAGAAAGTTTTTTGCCCCGGCTCACCGACTCTGTTTACGAAAGTCTGATTAACGATGCGGTTGCTTCAAACATGAACATGCTTCGTGTTTGGGGTGGGGGTATTTACGAAAATGATGCTTTTTACAGGCTGTGTGACGAAAAAGGCATACTGGTATGGCAGGATTTTATGTTTGCCTGTGGCATGTATCCATGGAATGACGAGTTTTTAAAATCGGTCGAAACGGAAGCAGTGTATCAGGTAAAACGTCTTAGGAATCACGCCTGCCTAGCTTTGTGGTGTGGCAATAACGAAAGCAACGAAGGCTGGCACAACTGGGGCTGGCAAAAAGAATTTGAAATGACCGCCAGGGATTCTACCGAAATCTGGCATGGTTACCAAAAGCTTTTTCATTCGAGACTGCCGAGGTTAGTGGATAGTCTGAATCATGGGACATCTTATCATGCTTCTTCACCTCTTTATGGCTGGGGAAGGAAAGAGAGTCTTGCTTACGGAGACCAGCATTACTGGGGTGTTTGGTGGGGCATGGAGCCTTTCCAAAAATATATCGAAAAAACAGGTCGTTTTGCATCGGAGTTTGGCTTTCAGGCCTTGCCCGACATGAAAACTCTGGCTGCATTCTGTGACGCTAATCAGTTGTACATGTTTTCGCCTCAGCTCAAGAGCCATCAGAAACATGCCACTGGCTACGAGACCATCGAAACGTATATGAAACGTGGGTATCCGTTGCCTGAAAAATTGGACGATTTTGTATATGTCTCTCAGGTTGTTCAGGCAGACGGAATGAAAATCGCCATGGAGGCACATCGCCGGGCCATGCCACGCTGTATGGGTAGTCTTTACTGGCAGTTTAACGACTGTTGGCCTGTTGTATCATGGTCTGGCATAGATTATTATGGACGATGGAAAGCATTGCAGTATCAGGTAAAAAGATCGTTTGAGCCTTTAATTGTGTCATGTCTGCAGTCTTACGATTCGGTGTCTGTATACATCGTCAACGATAGTTACAAGCCATATGTTGGCAAATTAATTTGTACGGTGGCTGATTTTAAAGGCAAAATCGAGGGTCAGACAGAAATTAAAGTCAGTGTTCCGGCGTTCGGTTCTGTATTCGTCTTAAAAGTTGCAATGCCAGTTAAAGGTATGCAGGGAAAATATCTGTTGGCCGAATTTCAAACGAATAATATAAAAGCCAGGGCTATTCATTATTTCCGGCCTGTAGTTACGCTAAAGTTGCCCAAAGCCTCACCCGAAATAACATTCGAAACCGTGGGTGAAAGAATTTATGCTTTACTGAATTCAAAAGTGTTGATGAAAAACGTTTGTCTTTTGTCCGAAAATGAGGATGCAAAATTCAGCGATAACTATTTTGACCTGCTTCCCGGCGAAGAGAAGAAAGTTGAGATAAAAGTGAATGGAAAATTGCCTGATATTAAGCAACTAAAGGTGAGGTGTATGAATGTGTTTGTGAAGGAGTATTAATCTTGTTTAAAATTATTTCAGCAACTTCTTTTTCGGATTAATCTAAAAGACAAATAAACCATATTAAGGAATAATCCCATAAAAATTGTCATTCCCCAGGTTCTTGGGTGATTAAAAGGATTTATAATTCTATCGCCAATATCGTAGACTAACTTAAATGGTTCGGTAATAATATCCCAACTATTCCAACGTAAATATCTGCCAATATAGATGCCAAAACTACCAACAAACATTAATCCGACAGAGATTAAAGTGACATAGACTGGTTTTATTGTTTTACTCATAATCTTCTCAATATCCCATAAACTAAGAAATCCAAAAAGTAGTCCAGTCCAGGCAAATGATAATATTAAAACTAAGTCAAACCATATCGGCATAGATGAATGAAGTCTTAAATGAAACAAATCAGTAAGAATATAGGGTGCATTTGGAAAAAAGAGAAGCCATGAACCTAGAAGTATGTATATTGTAATTTTCGAGTTCTGTAACTTTGGTTTAAGAATAGCTAAACTTGTTAAAGCCCAGGGAATAAAAGCTAGAAACAAGTTCCAATTTAGAAATAAAAAAATATTAGAGTCAGAATAAATATATCTAAAAAGAGAAAAACCGAAACAGAGAAGCGTCAAAACGCCCATGAAAAAGGTTTCTTGTAATCTGTTTTTTTCTTTGAGTATCTTCAACATAAGGCTACTATTTTAGGAATAAATATAAGTAACCCTAAAATCAATGCAGTTATTGCACTAATTAGTACACCGGCAGCAGATATATCTTTAATTTTCTTAATTGCATCATGTTTTTGAGGCGATACAATGTCTGCAATATTCTCAATGGTAGTGTTAATTATTTCTATAGCGATTACAAAACCAATGGCTAATACGATGATGACCCATTCATAAACCGATAGTTTAAATATAACTCCAGCGACCAAAACAATAATTGTTGCAAGTAGATGTATTCTCGCATTATGTTCTTCTTTTATCAAGATTTTTAACCCGTTAAAGGCGTATTTAAAACTCTGTAGTCGCTTTTTTATCGAAAAATTTTGTTGTTTCATTGTTGCTGAAATTTATAGCTGGTCTGATACTATGCAAAATAGACATTTGCTTTTAAATTCCCAAACCAAAGATAAAAGGAGAAAAATATGCTGTAATGTGGGTTTCTGTAAGTCTTCAGATTGATTTATTTTCAGTCCACTAAAAAAACAAATACGTTAGTTTGATTTCTTTTTTTAGTTTGCCTTTACCATTAAATACTTTTTGGGATGTAAGCATATCACGGTCGTTATATAAGTATTTGCTTTCTAGTCTTAGTTTATTTTTTTTGCCAATACTCATTGTCGAAAGCAGTATATTATTTTCGTTGTAATTGTATGTTTTTTTCGAAGTCAGAATATTTTGATTTTTATATCGGGATTCTTCAATAATATTGTTTTTTGAGTTATATATATTTTCATATCTATATCTTTCCATTCCCTTATTATTGAAGTAATACCAAACGGTTGAGAAATTGTCGGGATTTTGCACAAATTTATTTATCAGAATGTCTTTTTCATTGTAAAATCTAGTTTCAATTATTTTATTTTCTTTATTATAGACATATACTTCTTTATATGGTTTTCCTTTTTGGTTGAATTTTCTAAGAGTGACAGTCTTGTTTCCCGCGATATCAAATTCAGTGTTTTCGCATATCATGGTAGTGTCCTTATGCTTCTTTATAAGTTCACCTTCTTCCTTACATTCGTAATTCCACACATATTTAACTTTTCCCTTTTTATAGAAAGTGGACCTTTTTTTTGAATGGTTGGCATAGTATTCATATACCCATTTTTCCTTAGGTACTTCACTATTCTTTATATAATAATCACTTTCTGTAAGTCTGGTAGAATCATACTTGTAGGTTAATTTCGAAAAGAATGCCCCTTTTTTATATTTAACTTGTTCTGTGAGCAGCGTGTCGATATTATAAGTGTATGTCTTTTTTATAATTTCTTCTCCTTTCCCATTAAGGGTAATGTTTTCGGGCAATCTTTTTTTCTGAAAAGAGGAATAAATGTACTGCCTGTGTATTTTTCCAAATTGCCAGCTGTATCTGTACATCTTGGTCAAGTTACTGCCAGCGTCAAATTCATATTTTTTTGATATTTTTTCTTTTTTGCCGACATTAGATTCGGTCATTTCTTTTACATGGTTGTTTTTGATTGTCCGCTCGTCGTACTTGCTATAGAGGTTGTGGATATAGTTAAAATAATAGGGATCAAACGAATATGCATATTCGGACTCGTTTTGAGCTCTTAGATTTAAGCAAAATAGAGATACAGTAAGTAAAAATATTAACTTTTTCATATTTTATCAGTTTAAAATTTACCAAAAAAATTTGTTATGTCAAAATAGATACTCTTTTTTTCTCCTTGTGCCGTTTTAATGTCAATAATGTCGTAGTATTTATTATTGTCTTTTTTAAGTGCTTGTTGAATGGTTTTGTACCCAGGATAGTTTTTTTTAATCCAGGCATACTCGGCGTCTACTCCAGTAGTTTCAGTTTCTTCTTTAATAATGATGGCATTCTTAAAGGAAGAGCCTAGTTCATCAGTAACAACAGATGAATTATTCTGGTTTGATCCATTCGTAATTCTTTTAGTCGGAGAACACGAAATGATTAAAGATAAAAGGGAAATACAAACAATAATATTTCTCATATTAATTACATTTTTTATTAGTTACTTGTTTTAGGGTTAACGTAATATTCAAAAACATATTTTTCGCTTGTTTGAACACAAAATATTTATTGAACGAATCTTTATAGATAAAAAAGTACTTATCTTAATAGTAAAAATAAAGCTTTTTATAACATTGTCCAAATATTTTACAAAAATCGAACATATTTTTTTAGGGTCAGCGGGAGAATTTAACCACAAAGGACACTAAGATTTTCACAAAGGACACTATTGAGATAAAAATTCCTTGTGTTCCTAGTGCCTCCCTTGTGTGCCTTGTGGTAAAAAAATTCCTTAACCACTAAGGACACTAAGATTCACTCAAAGGACACTATTTATTCAAAGAATCCTTGTGTGCCTTGTGCTTCCCTTGTGCACCTTGTGGTAAAAAAAATCATTAACCACTAAGGACACTAAGATTACACAAAGGACACTATTAATTTAAAAAATCCTTGTGTGCCTTGTGCTTCCCTTGTGCACCTTGTGGTTGAAAATTCCTTAACCGCAAAGGACGCTAAGATTTTCACAAAGAAAAAAGGTTATTTATTTAGAAACTGTTTTGATTTTTTATAAAAGGATATTATTTAAAGAAGTTTGTTGATAACTATATGATATTCAGTAGGT
>PHDH01000165.1 GCA_002840935.1 Bacteroidetes bacterium HGW-Bacteroidetes-21
TGGGAACTTGCAGCTAACGAAACCTATTGCATGATTGGCTACCACAGCGTTTCGGTAATTGCCGATGCATGGGCAAAGGGGATAAGAAATTTCGATTCGAACCTTGCCCTAGAGGCAATGAAAGTTAGTGCCGAAAAGGATCACTACGGCCTCGACGCATACCGAAAGTACGGTCATATTGCTGGCGACATGTACCACGAAGGCGTTTCGAAAACGCTTGAGTATGCCTACAACGACTGGTGTATTTCCATGATGGCCAAACAACTTAAAAAACAAGAAGATTTCGATTACTTCAACACGCGCGCTCAGAGTTGGAAGCACATTTTCGATAACACAACGGGATTTATGAGAGCTCGTATGAATGGCACATGGTTCAGTCCATTTAGCCCATATGAAGTCAATTTTAACTATACCGAAGCCAACGCCTGGCAATATAGTTTTTATGTTCCACAAGACATTAGTGGTATGATGGACATTATGGGCGGCCCCATTGCCTTCGAACAAAAACTCGACAGCATGTTCAATGCTGCCACACAAACAACCGGTAGAGAACAGGCCGATATTACCGGACTGATAGGTCAGTATGCTCATGGAAACGAACCCAGTCACCATATGGCTTATCTGTACAACTTTGTGGGCAGACCTCACAAGACACAGGAAATTGTTACAAGAATCATGAACGAAATGTACCACAATACACCCGATGGTCTCTGTGGAAATGAGGATTGCGGCCAGATGTCAGCATGGTACGTTTTTTCCGCTATGGGGTTTTATCCCGTCACCCCCGGAATAGGTGATTATATTTTAGGGCGTCCATTTCTTGACTCCGTAAAAATCAATCTCGACAACAACAAGAAGTTCATCATCAAAGCCAAAAACCTAAGTAAAGAAAATATTTACGTGGCATCTGTCACCTTAAATGGGAAAGATTATCCCAAAAGCTATATCACTCATAAAGATATTCTGCAAGGTGGCGAACTGGTTTTCGAAATGACCAATAAACCCTCCGGCTGGGGCACCACTCCCGCCAATTTCCCTTCGACGAAGACCAATGAAAACGATGTCATTCCGGCGCCATATATTGTCTTCAATTCCAGGGCCTTTCGCGAAAGTACGCTCATATCCATGTCCTCTGCCAATAGTCATTGTAAATTGTATTACACCACCGACGAAAGCGAACCCGACACCAGTAGTAAGGAATATACAAACCCCTTTAAAATTGATCACGATATTGTTATTAAAGCCATAGCGGTCGATTCAAATGGGATAAAAAGTCCGGTTAACACATGTAAACTAAATCTCATCCCCAAAGAAAGATCTGTTAAAATATTGTCAAAATACAGTCCGCAATACGCTGCAGGTGGTGATTTTGCATTGATAGACAGAGTCCGAGGAGGCAACAATTTCAGGACTGGCACATGGCAAGGCTATCAGGGCACCGACCTGACAGCAATCGTTGATCTTGGTAAAATAACATCACTGAAAAAAATAGGCGCTGGATTTTTGCAAGACACGAGTCCCTGGATACTTTTCCCCGAAGAAGTAACCTTTTATATTTCCAGTGATGGCAAGAAATTTAAAGAAGTGGCAACCATAAAAAACACAACCCCGAAAAATCAATATGGGTCCATCATTAAGGACTTTTATCAGGATATTGACCCGCAAAAAGCCAGATACATTAAACTTTTTGCAAAATATCCGGGGACATTACCCATTTGGCATCAGGGAGCCGGAGGCGATTCTTTTATTTTTATCGACGAAATATTCTTTGAATGATATACACCAGCTTAGTATTACTACTTTCCTTACTTATTATAGGTGGGGCTCAAGCGCAGAAAAAGAAAATTCTTTTTATTGGCAACAGTTACACCTATGTTAACGATCTGCCAAACACACTTTATCAACTGGCTTTGAGCGGAGAAGACACGATTCAATACGATTCGAGTGCTCCCGGAGGATATACCTTTGAACAGCATGCCGTTTACCCTGCCACGCTGGCAAAAATAACTCAGGACAACTGGGACTATGTCATTTTACAAGAGCAAAGTCAACTTCCTTCCTTTCCTCCAGATCAGGTAGAAGTGGAGGTCTATCCTTTTGCCCGTAAGCTCGACAGCCTTATTCATGCAAACCATTTCTGCTCCCAAACCATGTTTTTCATGACCTGGGGAAGAAAATACGGTGATGCCATTAATTGTCCCTACTACCCTCCTCTTTGCTCTTTCGAAGGCATGAATCAACGTCTCCGCGAATCTTACCTCGAAATGGGAGTTATGAACGAAGCAGAAGTTGCTCCCGTAGGTGCAGCATGGCAAAGAAGCCGCATGGCCGATTCTACGCTCGACCTCTGGTCTAGCGACTACAGCCACCCCAGTGTAGCAGGAACCTACCTCACCGCTTGCGTTTTCTATTCTTCCGTCTACAAAAAACCCTGCACCGGACTGCCTTTTATTTCTTCGCTGACAGCTGCTCAAGCACTCTTTCTTCAGCAAATTGCCGACTCTACGGTACTTGATAGCCTCCCAAACTGGTATATTGGCGAATTCGTCCCTCAGGCAGCATTTTCATGGAGCAGCAATGAGAATAACGTAAATTTTTATAATCAGTCAACGCATGCAAGTTTGACTTGGTGGAATTTCGGTGATGGAAACACCAGCACGGAACTCAACCCGACCCATGAATTTTCTAACCCGGGCACTTTTCAAATTCAGCTTATCGTATCCGACAGTTGTACGACAGACACAATAACCCAAGAAATACAAATTTATCCAACATTGGTATTTAAAACTTCTTTACCAAAAATCGAAATATTTCCAATCCCTTTTTCTGATCAAATCACCATCTGTTTTCCCGCAATAATTAAAGAGCTTTCTATAATCAGAATATATTCTCCTGACGGAAAAAAAGTGCTGGAGAAAGAATGGCAAATACAAAATAATCAACTGGAACATAAGTTAAACACTTCGGCATTACCCGATGGCATCTATCTGATTCAGATAATTACAAAGACTTCCTGCGAAAGTTTTACGTCCATTAAAAAAAGTCATTAATGATCAAACGGCGACTCACTGCAAATCTCATCCTCTTGCTGGCCGCTGTTATTTGGGGCTTTGCATTTGTTGCCCAAAGAAAGGGAATGGACTATATCGGCCCCTTTTTGTTCAATGGCATTCGTTTTCTTATGGGAGCTATTTTCATACTCCCTGTCGCCCTTCATTTTAAAAAGAAAAATAAAATATCCGGCCCTGTTTTTAGTACCAGCGAAATGACTTCAGGCGCATTACTCGGACTTTTTCTTTTTTTGGGAGCATCGGCCCAGCAAATCGGAATCACTAGTACAACAGCCGGGAATGCAGGTTTTATCACGGGGCTGTATGTGATTTTCGTACCCATTATCAGTATTATTTTTCGTCAAAAAATACCCAAAATTATTTGGCCTGCCGCCATGCTTTCATTAGCAGGACTTTATCTCTTAAGCGTGCAAGATAATTTTACGATATTCCGGGGTGACGTCTGGGTATTTGCAGGCGCCTTTTTATGGGCCATTCATGTTTTACTTATTGGACTTTTTACCCAAAAACACGAGCCCGTTTCTCTGGCATTCATTCAGTTTATAGCCTGTGGTATCCTAAGCATGGCCGCAGCACTTTCATTCGAAACAATACAAGCTGAAAGTATCTATTTAGCCTGGGGTCCTTTACTTTATGGCGGGATCATGTCGGTCGGCATTGCTTTTACGCTGCAATTAGTTGGACAGCAAAATGCACATCCAGCAACAGCCTCCCTTTTACTCTCTTCCGAGTCTCTCTTTGCCGCCCTGGGTGGTTGGCTCATTCTGAATGAGACAATGACAATGAAAGCTATGATTGGTTGCGCCTTCATATTAAGTGGTATTATTTTAGTACAGATATTTCAACAAGTTAAAATAAATAAAAAGAAAGTAATTGTATGAAGAACTCAACCTACTCCAATACACCAGCATTTTTGACGCTTATTTCAGTCTTTTTCTTTTGGGGATTTGTAGCTGCCAGCAACGACATTCTGATTCCCGTCTTTAAAGAAAAACTTAACCTGGAACAATGGCAGTCTCAAATGATTTCCTTTGCTTTTTATGTAGCTTATACCGTTGGATCTGTAATTTACTTTCTGATTTCTAAATATTTAAAAGAAGATATCCTAAACCGTATCGGGTATAAAAATGGGATTTCTCTGGGACTCATGATTTCTGCCATTGGAACACTTTTGTTTTACCCCGCAGCCCAGACTTCTTCTTTCCTTATTATGATTTCCGGGCTTTTTATTGTAGGTCTTGGATTTTCGCTACAACAGATTGCGGCCAACCCGCTGGCAATTGTGATGGGCGATCCCAAAAAAGGATCCCAACGCTTAAGTATGGCGGGAGGGATTAATAATGTAGGAACAACAATCGGCCCCCTGCTTATCAGTTTTGCTATTTTTGGTTCGCTTACAGGCCCCAATGCTAGTGTTGCCGATATCGAAAGTATCAAATTCCCCTACCTTATTCTCGGGGCTGCTTTTATTCTGGTTGCCATAGTGTTCAAATTATCATCTATCCCCAATAAACTACCCTCAATAACAGAAGAATCAAAAGATAGCCCCACGACATTCCATTCAAAAAAATCAGCCGTTGACTATCCTCAACTGTGGATGGGTATGATTGCCATTTTTGTATATGTAGGCGTTGAAGTTGCCACTGCCAGCAATTTACCCGAATTCATGAAAACCCATGTGGGCATGACCACCGATAAAATCGCACCATACATTTCTCTATTCTGGGCCAGTTTAATGATTGGTCGCTGGACCTCCTCTGTGGGCGCGTTTAACCTGAAAGGCGGAATAAAACAAATCATGAGATTCCTTATTCCCTATGTTGCCTTTGGCGTTTTTCTTACCGTGAATACTATTGCATCGCACGACGTCACACCTTTTTACATTTATGGATTTGTAATACTGGTTTTAATTTTTGCAGACATCCTAAGTAAAGGCAATCCCGCCCGACAATTACTCATCTTTTCATTTTTGGGTATTACCGCTTTATTTGTAGGAATGCTGACCGATGGAATGATAAGCGTGTATGCCTTTATCAGCGTTGGACTTTTTTGCAGTACACTATGGCCCTGTATATTCACTTTAGCTATCGCAGGTCTGGGAAAGCATACAAATACAGGATCTGGTTTTTTGGTAATGATGATCATGGGTGGTGGAATAATCAGTCTTTTACAAGGCGTTCTGGCCTCCGACAAAATACTGGGTATACAGTGGAGTTACCTGATGGGAGTACTCTGTTTTGCCTACCTCGCTTTTTATGCATTTAGGGTTAAAAAGATCTTAATAAAACAAGGGGTGAATTTTATAAAAGAAAACTAAGATTATGAAAGAATATATATGGGGCATAGATATTGGCGGCACAAATACGGTATGCGGCTTAGTAGATACAAAAGGAAATGTATTAAAAGAATGTAGCTTTAAAACACGAGACTTCGACAATCCAAAAGATTTCGTCAACCACCTGTCCAGCAATGCCAAAAAGACAATGGACTTATTAAATCCTGACGAAAAAGTCATAGGTGTTGGCGTTGGAGCTCCCAATGGAAACTATTACACTGGCAATATTGAATTTGCACCTAATCTAACATGGGAAGGTATTGTCCCTTTAGCTCAAATGATAGAACAAGCATTTAACCTTCCTGTTAAACTCACCAATGACGCAAATGCGGCTGCATTAGGCGAAGCCTATTTTGGAGGAGCCAAAGGACTGAGTGATTTTATTATGATCACTATCGGTACAGGCTTGGGCAGTGCTTTTGTAGCCAACCATAATCTGATCTATGGTCACGATGGTTTTGCAGGTGAAATGGGACATATGAATGCTATACCCGATGGCAGACAATGTAGTTGTGGCTTAAAAGGCTGTCTCGAAGAATATGTCTCATCCCGAGGTATCATTCAAACTATGAACGAATTGATTCAGCAAGCATCAAAAAAAGATCAGGACTTCTGGAATGACAAAACACTTGACACCATTACAATATACGAAGAAGCTATCAAAAGCAATCCGCTGGCAGCCATGACATTTGAAATTACGGGCACTATATTAGGCATAAACCTTGCCAGGGTGGTAACCATTACGAGCCCCTCGCATATATTTTTGTTTGGGGGAATTGTCAAAGCAGGTGATTTATTGCTGAAACCGGCGATAGAAAACATGAACAAAAATCTACTACCCATTTTCAGGGACAAAGTCAAAATCGAAATCAGTCAGCTTCAGGATAAAAACGCAGCCATATTGGGAGCTGCCGCATTAATGTTAAATGATTTAAAAGGCAAAAAATAAACATCAGTATTTACCGTTTCACATCTGAAAAAAGTTTTTTAAGATTATTTGATAAGCTTTAATCAGGCTTTTTATAAATTTGTATTCTTTATTTCATGCCATTGGTCAATTCAAAATATCTCGACAACATCAACTCTCCTGAAGATCTTAAAAAACTTAAGGAGCTGGAATTGATTGACCTGTGCAAAGAGATACGGCAATTCATTATAGATATTGTATCTTGCACTCCTGGTCATTTTGCTGCCAGTCTGGGAGTCGTTGAACTCACCGTAGCTTTACACTATGCGCTAAATACCCCCTACGATAAAATTATCTGGGATGTAGGCCATCAGGCCTATGTACATAAAATTCTTACAGGTCGCAAAGACCAGCTGAAAACTATTCGTCAATTTGGGGGAATAAGCGGCTATCCCACACCTTCTGAAAGCGAATATGACGCTTTTGGTGTAGGCCATTCTTCTACCTCTATTTCAGCCGCACTAGGAATGGCCGTCGCTGATCATCTCGATAAGAATAAGCGTCAGGTGGTAGCCGTCATAGGAGACGGCAGTATGACAGCGGGACAAGCATTCGAAGGTATGAATAACGCTGGTATTCAGAAAACAAATCTTCTAGTTATTTTAAACGACAACAATATTGCCATCGATCAAAGCGTAGGCGCTTTTAAAGAATATCTCACTGATATAGCAACATCAAGGACCTACAATAAAGCAAAAGACGAAGTATGGCGTATACTGGGCAAAGTCAAATGGGGACATGATGCCCGCCATATAATTCAAAAAATAGACAATGGGATCAAGTCTGTAATCCTGCGCCAGAGTAATCTTTTCGAGGCCCTTGGTTTTCGATATTTTGGTCCTGTCGATGGCCACGACGTGATATACCTTTCAAAGATCATTGAAGATTTAAAAAAGATACCCGGCCCTAAACTTCTGCACGTAAAAACCGTCAAGGGAAAAGGATTTTCGATTGCCGAATCACATCCCACAACATATCATGCACCGGGTAAATTCAATAAAACTACCGGAGAAATCATTGAAGAAGAAAACCTCAGTTCAAAGCCCCCGCTCTTTCAGGATGTCTTTGGCGAGACACTGGTTGAACTGGCAGAAATGAATCCCCAAATTGTCGCAGTGACTCCGGCAATGGCCACTGGTTGCTCTATGACCTTCATGATGGAAAAATTCCCCAAACGGACTTTTGATGTTGGAATTGCAGAGCAACATGCTGTTACTTTTTCGGCTGGTTTAGCCATGCAGGGAAAAATGCCCTTTTGTAACATCTACTCCAGTTTCATGCAACGATCATACGATCAGGTTATTCACGATGTCGCACTACAGAATCTCAACGTCGTTCTGTGCCTTGATAGGGCAGGCGTTGTCGGCAACGATGGTCCAACGCACCACGGAACATTCGATTTAGCATATTTCAGATGTATTCCCAATCTCACGATCTCTTCTCCCATGAACGAGTCGGAACTAAGAAATCTTATGTATACAGCCCAAAAAGGCAAGGGGCCATTTATTATACGTTATCCCAAAGGAAGAGGAGTACTAACCGACTGGAAAACGCCTTTCGAAGAAACCCCGGTAGGTAAAGGCCGTAAGCTTTCGGACGGTAATGATGTAGCCATACTAAGTATAGGACCCTTAGGCAATATGATACAACGAGTTGTTTCAAAAGCAAAAGAACAAGGTATTAATATTGCCCATTACGACATGCGTTTCCTGAAACCCCTCGACGAAGAATTATTAAAAGACGCCATTAAATCCAGCCACATACTATTTTCGGTCGAAGACGGAACAATATCCGGGGGCTTAGGTTCAGCCATTGCCGAATATCTTACGTCGAATGATTTTCCAAATAAGCTAGTACGAATAGGGTTTCCAGACGAATTTATCGAACATGGAAATATTATACAATTATATCACAAATTCAATATAACTATTGATTCTATTTTAAATCAGATACATACGCATTTGCCGAAAAAGTAATGCACAATTAACACAGATCATAATCTACTGAATTCCATTTTTTTATAGTTTTTTTTAACATTTTTTTGGTTTTTTAAAATGTTGCCTTATTTTTGTACGATTGATTTGCTGAAAATTGACTTATCAGTAATTATAAGGGGGGAAGCTGAAACCCATTAAGAGTAAGCAAGGGAAGCCGAAAACTTTGAGAGTAGGCAAATTTAATTTACAAATTTTATGGAAAACACTACAAACGAAGTTGCAAAAGCAAAAAGACCTGGATTATTATCAGTTCTTTGTATTTTAACTTTCATCGGCAGTGGTCTCGCCACTTTATTGTATCTGCTTCTGTTAATCGCTGCCGGAACTTTAGGCGCTATGCTAGCTGACATCCCCGGACTCGGTTCAATGATCGCTGGTGGTGGTATGGCAATTTTTGGCGCAGGCTTAGTACTTTCTTTCCTTTCATTTTTTGGTGCTATCAAAATGTGGGGAATGAAAAAAATTGGATTCTATCTGTACACAGGTGCACAGGTTCTTATGCTGATCGT
>PHDH01000166.1 GCA_002840935.1 Bacteroidetes bacterium HGW-Bacteroidetes-21
CGATTCTTATTTCGATATTCTTATTGATAAAGATCAGGAATTCAGTATTTCTAACAACACCGAAAATCTATCCGAAAATTTTATCTGTAAAGGATCTTCGGATAACGAACTGCTGGCCGAATATCAACTATTTGCATTAAAAATCAGAAAAAAAATTCGCGAAATTGAAGAAAGTAAACCCATCATTGGCGAAGAAAAGACTTTTATAAAATCAGACAGTCTTAATCTGATCATCCGGGAAAAACGCAAAGAAATGATTGCCCAAAATCCTACTACTTTTTTCTCTGTCTTACTTTTAGCTATGAGCGAACCGGATGTGCCGGATGCAATACTTCAGATTTCTGAATCAGCTTCTTTTCAGTATTACAAACAACATTATTTCGACAATATTTCATTCTCCGACCCAAGACTATTACGCAGTCCCATCGTCTTTAATAAAATCAATCATTTTTTCAATTATCTCTGCGAATGGCATCCCGACACAGTTGTAAAATATGCATTACAATTATGTGAGAAATCTCAAACTAATCCAGAATTCTTCCAATTTGTTTTTAATCACCTTTTCTCATCCTTCGAAAAAAGTGGAAAATTAACACACGATGAAGCCTTTGTAGTCCTGGCCGAAAAATACTGCCTGACAGGGAAAACACCCTGGTTTAGCCCCGAAGCTATTCCTATGATTAAAGAAAGAATTACACAGGTAAAACCCACGCTTACCGGTCAACCTGCTCCTAATATCGAGTTGTCAGATTCGTCTGGAAAAAGTATAGATTTAAAAAAACCTTTGGGAACCTGGACAGTTCTTTTTTTCTGGGATCCCGAATGTGAACATTGTCGCGACTTATACTATAAGCTATCTGTCCTCGCCAACGACCCTGAAATGTCGCAATTAAAAATCATCAGCATATATACTGGCAAGAATAATACACTATGGAAAAACTTCATAGCCGACAAATCTACTCCATTTGTTCACACCATTATTACACCCGGCAAAGAAAAGCTTGTCGAAAAGTGGGATTTATACATGACGCCTCGTATTTTTGTGCTAGACAACAAATTACGTATCGCTTTTAAAGACCCCGACCCTGAAAATTTGAAAGAAATGTTATTTGGGATGTAAGCATGAGATTTGTCAACTTTTGAAAAGTTGTCAAATCTAAAGTTCTGGTTATACCACGCAAGTTGGTATTTCTTTGCATTTAATTTATTTTCTTATTTTTGGTTCATAATTTTCACTTATGAAAACCACAGAAATAATCAGACAGATAATCTCAGGCAATGAAGAATTTACTAAAAGTCATACAGATACATATTATTCTTCGTACGACCATATTCAAACACCTTATATAACGCTCATTTCCTGTTCTGATTCCAGAGTACCATCAAATGCCATTCTGCCAGATACTGTGAATAGGGTTTTTAAGATTGAAAATATTGGCAATCAGGTTCTTTCTACAGAAGGCTCCTTAGACTACGGCATTTACCATCTAAAAACTCCCCTTTTAATAATTATGGGACATTCTGATTGTGGTGCAATAAAAGCCTACATGCGAGGGTTTAGCGAAGAATCATATAATATAAAAAGAGAACTTGACTTTATCCGACCTGTGATAAAAAATGACTTCGATGAAAGCCAGTTTGCACTGGAACTATCTCATAACATCGAAAGAAATATCGATTATCAGGTAAATATTGCCTGCAAAAAATACAAAGACCTTATTACAGAAAACAAACTGGTAGTAATGGGCCTATACTACGATTTTTTAAACGATTTTAATAAAGGCAAAGGAAGAACTATTATCGTAAATGTCAACAAGAAAAAAGACATAGAAGAAATATCAAAACTACCTTATTTCGAAATGATTACGGAAGAAGAAAAACAATTTTTTGTAGGCAGAATATAAGCATTGTCAGAATATACTACCACACAATTATATTAAATTCGCTCAGCTAGCTCTTTTGGCACGTTCCCAGTTCACCGATTGTTTGCCTCTGAAATATCTTATCAGCCCTGGAAATACCGCATAGTTCATAATGAAAATATAATAGGGAAGAAATAATATTTTAAAACTTATTTTAGAATCTCGTAATATCCAACCAAAAATGGCCATCAGATAAAATAATACCTGCAAAGACATAATAACCTGATAAATACCATGTTGGTAAAATCCTTTGTCAATCAAAATAATAAAATTAATAGCAAATAATGCAGGCAAAGCAAATGGGACAAACAACCACCGCAGCACTTTTCGGCTTATAAATTGCCATGAAAAAACAAAATACCGGAAAGGATTTAAAAGTTGCCTCAATCTAACAACGGATTGTATTCCTCCGGCAGAAATTCTGATTTTTCTTTTCATTTCATCTTTCACACTGGCCGAAGCTGTTTCGGTTGCAAAAGCGTCAGGCGTATATGCTATTTTATAACCAGAAGCTACAATTCGCATAGAAATCATAAAATCATCCAATAATGTATCTTTCTCTACTTCTTTAAACAGTTCGGTACGTATTGCAAAAAGTTCTCCTGCCGCCCCAACAGCACTATATAAAAGTGCGTCATTCTTTTTAAGAAACGACTCATATTTCCAGTACAATCCTTCGCCTGTTCCGGCGGCATTATCTTTTGTCTTACCCGATATTCTTTTCTCACCCGAAACACAACCAACATGAGGATCCTGAAAAGCTTGAACAATATTCCTTACAGCTTCTCTATTGAGAAAAGTATTGGCGTCACTAAAAATGACAATAGGACTGTGAACAAATGCCATACCCCTGTTCATGGCAGCTATCTTTCCATTTCTTTCGGGTTCGTGCAATACCGTGATTCCTTTGATTTGTTTAAGAATCTGGTCCGTACCATCATCAGAACCATCTGTAACCCATATTATTTCAAGTTTTTCAACTGGATAATCCAAGTCAAAACAATTCCTTGTTTTTGCTTCGGCATAATCCTTTTCGTTATAAGCAGCAATAAACATAGTAACGTTTGGCAAGTCGCCTGTAACTTTTTTAATATCTGAGCGAAAAACCGATTTAACCAATACAAACATAGACACCAATATCCCGTATCCTATGAAGACATAAAACACCAAAGCCATTAATATCCAAAAAAGTATCTCGGCAAATGTCATAATTATTAATAAGGGACTAAAGTACAGAAAAAAGTCAGAATGGCAAGGTGAAATTTATCCCGCCACTGCTTATTATAAGGGTTCTATCGCAATCACCATTACCAAAATCAGCTTGGAAATCAGAAGCCCCATCGGGAATAACATTAACTTTACCCGAAACTATTTCGCCATTCTCGCAGGTATTACTGAATTTCAGTATCTGCTCAATATTTACCTGAAAAGGCGATTGTTTATTATCAACACCCGAAAACTCCTGACTAGTTAGAGCCTCCCAACTAAATGGTTCAAGCACTTTAAACATAGACTGAAATTCTGTCCTGAGTGGAAAAGAACAATTGAACTTAATTGAATCGTTGTTTTCAAGTACCAATTTGCCATTCAACACATTCAAATTGAAAAGAATACTATCGTTTACCCGAGTCGACACAAATTCAAAATGCCCATCAATCAGAACATTATTTGAATAGTAATGGTCGAACGAAAGCTTTACACTGGAGGGAAACTCATCCCAAGGACTGGCTACAGCACAAGTAATGATTCCTTTTCTAGTTATGCTATCGGCACAAAGAATTCCGGTTTCACCAAAATCGATATAAATAATCTTTGGGAAAGAATCCAAAGGATAAACCGGAGTGACAGTCATCTCAACTCCATTTTGAAGGATTGTATTGGTAAAATCCTCGGGATAATAATAATTAAAAGTTAAAAAAACATCATTGAGTGCATTTGTAGATGCAAGATACGATACAAGAGGATCAACTGAAGGTTTTGTTTCAAGAGGATCTTTATCGCAGGAACTGAGTCCTGCCAGTAAGAACTGAAAAATTGCTATAGTAATGACTACCCTTTTCATACAGTTATAAAGACGAAGTGCAACCTGATTAGGTTGCACTTCGATGATATTATTTAAGCTTCTCCGGCAGGTCCACTAAAGGTCATTGGAATTCCCTGAGGTCCGTTTCCTTCCGGAATTTTAATGGTTCCGAAAAGTCCCTCATATTTCACAATATTATCCTTTAATGCATGCATGAGTCGTTTGGCATGCTCAGGAGTCAAAATAATTCTGCTTTGAACTTTGGCCTTGGGAATACCTGGCATCATTCGAACATAATCAATAACAAACTCGCTACTGCTATGAGAAATAATGGCAAGATTTGCATAGGTTCCCTGCGCCGTTTCCTCGGGCAGTTCGATATTTATCTGATTCTGAGCGTTTTTATTATTTTCCATACAATTCGTTTTTCTGAGCATGTGTACCTACAGTCTCGTCAATCAGCAACTCCTCTTCTTCGGTAGAACCAACGATGAGTTTTTGATAAGGACGTAAGCCTGTTCCGGCAGGAATAAGGTGTCCTACAATTACATTTTCTTTCAGACCTTCGAGCATATCCTGTTTTCCATGAATAGCCGACTCGTTCAGAACTTTTGTCGTTTCCTGGAATGATGCAGCTGAAATAAAACTCTTTGTTTGTAATGCAGCGCGAGTAATCCCCTGAAGTATCTGACTTGAAGTTGCAGGAATAGCGTCTCTACCCTGTATAAGATTTAAATCTTTACGCTTCATAACAGAATTTTCATCCCTCATTTTGCGGGCAGAAATAATTTCACCTACATGGAAATTCTCAGCATCACCTTTTTCAACAATTACCTTCTTGTCGTAAATTTTATCGTTTTCTTCCATAAATTCCCATTTATCAACAATAGATTTCTCTAAGAAACGGGTATCTCCGGGATCTTCAATATGTACTTTACGCATCATCTGACGTACAATGACTTCGAAATGTTTATCATTGATTTTCACACCTTGCATACGGTAAACTTCCTGAACTTCATTCACGATATATTCCTGAACAAAAGTGGGTCCTTTAATGGCAAGAAGGTCGGTTGGTGTAATTGCTCCGTCTGATAAAGGTAATCCAGCACGTATGTAATCACTTTCCTGAACTAGAATTTGTTTTGAAAGGGGTACAAGATACTTTTTAACTTCACCTGTTTTAGACGTAACAATGATTTCGCGATTACCACGTTTAATCTTACCATAGGTAACTTCTCCATCAATTTCTGCAACAACGGCAGGATTTGAAGGATTTCTGGCTTCGAATAATTCAGTAACGCGGGGAAGACCTCCGGTAATATCACCAGCTTTTCCAATAGCTCTGGGGATTTTTACAAGAATACTACCTGACTTGATTTTTTCACCGTTTTCTACAGAAATGTGAGCTCCTACTGGTATACTGTAACTTTTCAATGTATCTCCAGATGTGCCAACAATTTTTATGGTAGGTGTTTTTGTTTTATCACGGGTTTCAATGACTACTTTCTCACGATATCCTGTCTGCTCATCAGCCTCTTCGCGGTAAGTAATACCTTCAATAACACTTTCAAAATCAATTTTACCATTGACCTCTGAAATAATTACTGTGTTATAAGGATCCCATTCGCAGATTTTTGCTCCCTTAGCTACTAATTCACCTGGTTTAATAAAGAGTTTTGCACCATAGGGAATAGAATTCTGAGTAAGAATAATTCCTGTATTTTTATCAATAATTCTGATTTCGGTCAAACGACTAATAACTATCGTTTGTTTATCACCAGAATCTGACTTATTTTCAACGGTCTTCAATTCTTCTAATTCGGCAATACCATCATATTTGGCATGCAATGTATTTTCTGTAGTAATGTTAGAAGCAGTACCCCCAACGTGGAATGTACGGAGTGTTAACTGAGTTCCTGGCTCACCAATCGACTGGGCTGCAATAACACCCACAGCTTCTCCCTGTTGTACCATTCTACCCGAAGCAAGATTACGTCCGTAGCATTTTGCACAAACACCTTTTCTCGACTCACAGGTTAATACGGAACGAATTTCAACTTGTTCTATAGGACTTGCTTTGATAATTTCAACAATATCTTCCTTAATTTCATCACCTGCTGAAATGATAAGTTCTCCTGTAAGCGGATGGTATAAATCATGTACTGATACACGACCAAGAATTCTGTCGTAAAGAGTTTCTACAACTTCTTCACCTTTTTTCAACGTAATGGCAACAACACCTCTTAATGTACCACAGTCAGGTTGAGTAATAATCACATCCTGAGCAACATCAACAAGACGACGTGTAAGATATCCAGCATCAGCAGTCTTTAAAGCGGTATCAGCCAAACCCTTACGCGCACCGTGGGTTGAAATAAAGTACTCAAGTACAGACAATCCCTCTTTAAAGTTAGAAAGAATGGGGTTTTCAATAATTTCGTGACCTGTTGCTCCGGCTTTCTGTGGTTTAGCCATAAGACCCCTCATACCCGACAACTGACGAATCTGTTCAGTTGATCCACGAGCACCAGAATCGAGCATCATGTATACCGGGTTAAATCCATCGTTATCAGTAGTAAGCTGTTTTAAGAGCATTTGAGTGATACGGGCATTAGTATGTGTCCAGATATCAATTATCTGATTGTATCGTTCATTATTGGTAATATATCCCTGATTATATTGCTCAATCACCTCTTCAACCTGCTCATATCCTTCTGCAACAAGTTTCACTTTACCGTCGGGTATAATTACATCTTCAACATTAAAAGACAAGCCTCCTTTGAAAGCCATCTCGAATCCAAGATTCTTAATATCGTCCAAAAATCTTGAAGTACGGGCAATACCTGTAACTTTCAATACATTGGAAATAATTCCACGCAACGATTTCTTAGTTAACAGTTCATCAATATAACCAACTTCGCGCGGAACTACCTGATTGAAAAGCACACGACCTACAGAAGTTTCGATAATTCTAAGTACCGCTTGACCATCAACCATATCATGAGTTTTCACCTTGATCTTGGCATGAAGTTCAATAGCTTTTTCATTCAATGCAATAATAACTTCTTCGGGAGAATAGAAAGTAAGACCCTCGCCTTTAATGATTCTTTTCTCTGTTGAATTACGCTGTTTTGTAATATAATACAATCCCAGAACCATATCCTGTGAAGGAACTGCAACAGGAGCGCCATTGGCAGGATTAAGAATATTATGCGAAGCAAGCATCAACAACTGTGTCTCAAGAATCGCAGCATTACCGAGGGGAACGTGAACAGCCATCTGGTCACCATCAAAGTCGGCGTTGAACGCAGTACAAACTAGAGGATGTAATTGAATAGCTTTTCCTTCGATAAGTTTAGGCTGGAATGCCTGGATCCCAAGTCTGTGAAGAGTCGGAGCACGGTTGAGCATCACAGGATGTCCTTTCAGTACATTTTCCAGAATATCCCATACTACAGGAACGCGTTTGTCTACAATCTTTTTGGCAGATTTTACGGTTTTTACGATTCCTCTTTCTATGAGTTTGCGAATGATAAAGGGTTTGAACAATTCTGCAGCCATATCTTTAGGAAGACCGCATTCGTGCAACTGAAGTTCGGGTCCTACGACGATTACAGAACGAGCTGAATAATCAACACGTTTCCCCAATAAGTTCTGACGGAAACGACCTTGTTTACCTTTCAGACTATCACTTAATGATTTAAGCGGTCTGTTGGCATCTGTTTTCACTGCACTTGCTTTACGGGAGTTATCAAGCAGGCTATCCACTGACTCCTGAAGCATACGTTTTTCGTTACGAAGAATAACATCAGGTGCTTTAATTTCCATCAGTCTCTTCAAACGGTTATTTCTGATAATAACCCTGCGATAAAGGTCATTTAAATCGGCGGTTGCAAAACGTCCACCATCTAAGGGAACCAAAGGTCTGAGTTCGGGCGGAATAACAGGTAATACTTTCAGTATCATCCACTCGGGTTTATTCAAATCTTTTGATCCACGGAAAGCTTCAACGATATGAAGTCTTTTCAGAGCTTCATTCTTTCTTTGCTGAGAAGTTTCACGGTTTGCCTGATCGCGCAAAGAGAAAGACAATTCATCAAGATTCAGGTTGGCCAGCAATTCAATCAGTGCTTCAGCACCCATTTTTGCAACAAACTTGTCAGGATGAGTATCTTCAAGAGCGATATTGTCTTTTGGTAAAGAATCAATAATGGCAGAATAATCCTCTTCTGATAAAAGGTCAAACTTATTTGCTTTGTCGACTTTAATTCCAGGATTAATTACTATGTATTTTTCATAGTAAATAATGGAATCAAGTTTCTTGGAAGGCAAACCAAGCAAATATCCAATTTTATTAGGAAGTGTTCTGAAATACCAAATATGCGCAACAGGAACAACCAGAGCAATATGCCCCATTCTTTCACGACGCACTTTTTTCTCAGTAACTTCAACTCCGCAACGATCACAAACGATACCTTTATAACGTATCCTTTTATATTTACCGCAATGACATTCGTAATCCTTTACGGGACCAAATATTCTTTCACAAAACAAGCCATCTCTTTCAGGTTTGTATGTGCGATAGTTTATTGTTTCAGGCTTAATAACCTCGCCACTTGAACGACCCAGAATCTCTTCGGGAGAAGCAAGACCGATGGTTATTCTATTGAAGGTACTCTTCTGCTTTATTTCTTTTCTGAAAGCCATATACAATCAAAATTAAATTTTTAATAGGGGGCTTTAACACCCCCATTAACTTTAGTCCATGTTGATACTTAAACCCAGACCACGGAGTTCATGCAGCAATACATTGAATGATTCG
>PHDH01000167.1 GCA_002840935.1 Bacteroidetes bacterium HGW-Bacteroidetes-21
TGTTTTTTGCCATTGAAATATTATTTGCAACTAAAATATGTCCTCTGAATGAAAAACAGGCTTTTTAAGACTCGACTAATTAAGATAATGTTTTGATATTCTTAAAAATAGCCGTGGGTTTAAACCCACGGCTATTTTTTTAAAATGATCGTCTTCGTCACCCCGGCACCAAACAATGCATAGTTCAATAAATAGATTGCTGTGGAATTGTAGTGGAAGCGGCTCGCAAGCTGCTTATACAATAGCTACATCGCTATCTTTCTGAAAATATTTATTGATTGAAGGTATTTTCAATAACAGTTGTCTTTTTTTTGCCTCTAATTTAACATCTTTATTTCCTGACATCAACGACTCATAAGGAATGCCCAAATATCTATTAAGCAGTATTATCATTTTTAACGACAACGGTCTTTTTTTATGCAAAACTTCCGAAACCCTTGTTACGCCACCAAAAAGGGGAGCAATATCTGCCTGTTTCAGGTTCATTTGTTCCATCCTGAATTTAATGGCTTCGATAGGGTCGGGACTCTCTATTTTGTAATGTTCTCGTTCGTATTTCTCAACCAGCAATGACAATAATTCAATTTCTTCTCCATGTGCGCTATCTGGTTCGATAGGCTTTTCGGAGGAATGAATCAGGCTGTAAATCCTATCACAGGCCTGTTCGTATGCTTGTTCTGTTTTTATTATTTTAGTCTTCATAACTAACTGTTTTTGCGTTTAAATTGTCGTATTCTGTGTGTGTGCCAAACCAAACAACAAATACTATTTTTAACTTGTACTCTATATAAACTATTAAACGGTAATCGTTGCCTTTTATGTTAAATACTACTCGTTTCGAACTAATAATACTGGCATTTCCATATTTCGACTTTAAGTCTTTAGCTGAATCCCAATCGGAATTCCGCACTTCATAAATCCATGCTATAATCGACTCCTTTGCCAGCTTATTTTTGCTTTGCAGAAAATACTTTTTTAATGTACTCTCTTTTATTATTCTCATACTGCAAATGTAATCAAAAGTTACATATTATGGTAACTTATTTCTGTTTTTATTTATTGAATTATTCTCAACTATTGCAAATTTTGCGACAATTGAGAAATTTGGAATGTGATTTAGTAAAGCTCTATTGGCGTTCCCTTTTCATTCGTGACACGCGAGCGAATGATGTGTTTATTATATTCCTCAATACACAACAACTTTCTTGTTGTCAAAGTATATTTCGTCATCTGCAACATGAATAATACAATTCACATAGAAAATCCCTTTTTTTATTGGCTTCCATTTGTAAGTTGCATTACCATTAATATGTTCAATTTCCATTACGGTTTCATTTATATCAACTTTTTCATTAACTGATATTTTAATTTTTAATCCATCATTTAATAATCCATAAACTTTTATTTTACATATTAATATATCATTTATTGAAATACTATCTTTACAAGTAATCTCATTAATACGATTAACACCTATAACTTTTTTCTTTTCATTAAGTTCCATATAATATACTGATTTATCATTTTCAAAAATTGCTAATAAATGAGGGTTTCCGCTTTCATAATAATGTTTATATCTACCTTCTCTCTTTCCATTTTTATAGTATAAAATTGATTCCATTTTTCCATTAGAATAAAATGTTTTATTAGTATCATTCCTAATTCCATCAATAAAAAAGGCGATAGTTTTTAATTGTCCATTTGGATAAAATTCTTTAAAATATCCGTCATATTTATCATTCTTATAGTTCACAACAGATTCAATATTTCCCAGTGAATCATAGTAATATGCCTCACCTGCTTTTAATTCATTAATAATAGGTATAGAACACCTTAATACTCCGTTAGGGTAATATGCTTTTTTTTCAGAATTAGTACAGGAGATAAGTACTGATATCGTGATTAGAAAAAAAAGTATTTTAAAGAATATCGACTTCATATTGTTATTTGTTTGATATTTTAGTGAAAAAGCACCCACACTTTGCAACTACGCTGGAATATTTAATGGTCTTTAAATTCATTTCTAACATCAAAAATAGTCGTTTTCAAACAAAACACAAATTCTTAAATATGGCCGAAGGTATAACCCCTCGGCTATATTTTTATATCATGGTTTTCGTCACTCCGGCACCAAACAACGCATAATCGTATTTTACAGGGTCGTTTGGGTCGAATTTTCTGAGTACTTCGGTTAGTTCCATAACAGCTATAAAGTCATTTTGTTTGCGTGTTAGTAAGCCAAGTTTGCGGGCTACTGTTGCTGTGTGTATATCGAGTGGGATCAGCAGTTTCGACATGGGAATGTCCTGCCATAAGCCAAAGTCGACGCCTTGTTTATCATTCCGTACCATCCAGCGCAGGTACATGTTAAGTCGTTTTGCTGCGGCTCCTGTTTTCGGGGGGAGTGTGCAGGGGAAAGTGCAAGGAAGTTGTAGCGCTGAGTGTAGAGAACTCCCATATTACCATTCAGTATGAACTTCAATACATGCACCATCTTCACACTTTTGAATATTAAGAAATATACCATGTTCTTTGGTGTAAAAGTATAATTTTCGCCAACCATTTTTCAGCCCATTTTTATATTCGCATTCTTCTACCAATTCACCATCATCCCATCGCTGTAGCAAACCATTTAATTCTCCATTTTCAATAACAACTACCATTGCTGTATCCTTATATTTTTTATCAAAAAAAGCAGTATACTTACCATCTTCAAGGTTGTCTTTAAATTGATATATTTTACCATTAGGGTGTAATTCCATTCTTTTAGTATCGCCCCATAAACAAATATGTTGTGCTTTAGCTGCAACTTTAATGTTTTGTTTTAAAACGATTGTATCTTTATTCTGAGCTTGAACAAATACAAATCCAAAAATACTTATGAGAACAATAATACATTTTTTCATAATTTTATTTTTTTCCCTACACTCAGCGTAGTTTTTTAACTACGCTGCAATATTTAATGGTCTTTAAATTCATATTTAACATCAAAAAATTTATTTTCAAACACAATGCAAATTTATGGTTTTTGAGAAACTGCAAGCAATCGTATTATTTTGACGTTTTTATATGGCAGCGTAGTTACACCCGAGGCTTCGGGACTACGCTGAGAGAAGGGTAGAAGTTTTATTTAACCTTTTCATTTCTTAGTATTTATTTTACTTTTAATTGAAGTATTTCATATTTTGTATTATTAAGGGGATGTTTTTTTTTATTTAGTGCATTATTTTCTAAAACTTGTTTAATTAATTGATTGTAATACTTATGATAAACCTTTAAAACAACTTTTTTATTAAAATTAATTTTTTTCATATAATCATATGAGTCATTTCCTTCAATTACTTCTCCAGATACTAAACAATAAAGATTATTTAGTTCAATGAAATTTGGCTCAAAAACATGTGCATTTTTGCATTTGTTCTTTATGTGAACAAAAAATGTTCCGTCTTCAGGCTTTTTATTAAAGTATACTGTTTCAATAAAGCAAATTACAGACCACATAATTAATTCATCAGTTGAAAGAGTTACACTAACCTCAATTCCAGATGAATTATCTGTTGACTTATAAAGGGTATCATTACTAGACATTTTGTTGAAAGCATTTACATCATCTTTAAACTCAATTAACACTTCCTTAAGAATTTCCAATGAGTCAATAGTAATTACCTTTGTATTAACAAATTCAATTAATTTCTCTCTTTTATACTTTTGAGAATAGCAAAGACTCGAATTTGAGATATTTAATAACGTAAAATAAATTATAATTACATTAATTAGCATTTTTTGATTTTTGAATCTTTTTTTGTTAGGATTCAATGCTCCTTTTATTTGAACATTTTCAGTGTTAATAGTTAGAGAAAAGACTGCCATTGTACATTATTTAAACCTTTAAGCAAAGTTGACTTTTTATTATCGAATTTATTTCCATACTTAGCGTACTTATGATTGCTCAGGGAGCATATATGTTAGAAAATTTATTGTATTAAAAATTCATTTCTAACATCAAAAATAGTCGTTTTCAAACAAAACACAAATTCTTAAATATTGCCGAGGGTTTAAACCCTCAGTTATTTTTTTATATCATGGTTTTTGTCACCCCTGCACCAAACAATGCATAATCGTATTTCACAGGGTCGTTTGGGTCGAATTTCCTGAGTATTTGGGTGAGTTCTACGACTGCTTTAAAGTCATTTTGTTTGCGGGTTAGTAAGCCAAGTGTTCGGGCTACGGTGGCTGTGTGTATATCGAGTGGGATCAGTAGTTCCGACATGGGAATGTCTGTCCATAAACCAAAATCGACGCCTTGTTTGTCCTTACGCACCATCCAGCGCAGATACATGTTCAATCGTTTGGCTGCAGCTCCTTTGGCGATGTCGGAAATGTGTTTTTCGCTTCTCTTTTCGTGTTCTGTTTCGAGAAATATTTTTCGAAAATGAGTCAGTGCACCCGTAATATTGCCTGTTTCCCGAAACCCATTGGAGAAGACTTTGTGCATTCCTTCGTGATTCTGGTATATATTTTTGAGCGACTCTGTAAAAAACAGAAGATCGCCTCCGTTAAAAGTCCGGTGGACAAAATTTAATAGTGGTTTTTTCTCCTTGTCGCTGGCTTCGATGACAAAACGATGAGGTTCATTGCCCATGAACTCCATCATGCGTGAGGCCGAGCGGAGTATGCTGCAACGGTTGCCCCAGGCTATGGTAGCAGCAACAAAACCTGCAATTTCAATGTCTTCTTTTTTCGAAAATCGGTGCGGAATACTGATGGGGTCGGGCGCAATAAAGTCGGGCCTGTTAAACCGTTGTGAGAGTTGGTCTAGCAGGTCTTTGATCTGGAGAATATCCATTACAGTTCTTTAAAATAGCAACGGCGGCGTTTGTGCTGAATGTGTTCGTAGTTTTTCCAGGTAACAATGGCTTTCTGATTGGTCTCGAAAATACCTGTAGTTTCAACATATTTTACTTTGTTCGCCAAAATTACCGTCTGCAATTCGTTGATCAGAATGGCAGGAACTCCCTGTCCTTGCATGTGAGGCTGAACGCCGGTAAGCAAAAGATCCATGACTTCGGGATTTTTCATGGCGTGAAGCAAATGTCTGAATCCAAATGGGAAAAGCTTGCCATTGACCTTCTGCATGGCTTTAGACAATGAAGGAAGTCCGACAATAAAACCCACCATTTCGTCCTGCTCGTTGACCACTACTTTTACAAATGCGGGATTGAGCAGTTGGAAATATTTTTCGGCGTAATACTTAATCAGTTTATCATTAAAAGGTGCTACATAGGGTAAATCAGCGAAAGCCGAATTTAAAAGCTTGAAAATAAGCGGACCGTAGGGTCTGATCTGATTATTGCTTGTAAAATGCTTGACTCTTAGCTTGTAACGTTCTTTTATCATGTCTGTCAATCGACGTGCTTTTTCAGGAACCTCAGTGTCCATGGTGAGGCGGAATTCAACCCAGTCGTTTTCTTTCTGATATCCCAGTCTGTCAAAATGATTCTGATAATAAGGTTTATGATAAACCGACGCCATGGAAGGCAGGAAGTCAAATCCTTCAATCAGCAGCCCCTGGTTGTCGAGGTTGGTAAAGCCCAGCGGACCGTGGGCGAATTTCATTCCCTTGTCTTTCAGCCATTTTTCGGCTTGTGCAAATAACGCATCAACAACTTCTTGGTCGTCAATAAATTCACAACGGCTAATTCGACCATAGCTGATATCTTTTAATTTATTGTAGGCATGATTGATAATCGCACCGATACGACCCACACATTTCCCGTCTTTAAATGCCAACCAGAAGGCAGCATCGCAAAATTCATAGGCCGGGTTAGAGAGGGGGTCTAAAAGTTTAATGTCACCTTTTATAAGGGGTGGAATCCACATGGGATCGTTTTTGTACAGATAAAAAGGAAACAGAACAAACGCTTTTTGCTGGTTCTTTGCTTTGACTTCGATAAGGGTGACAGACATAAATTTATTTTGGTCAAAAATAGGAAAAAATACCGGGAGGGTAAATGATATTATGCATATTTAAAACAAAAGTCCATTTTGCTTTTTTCTTTCAATTAAGCAGAAGAATTTTTCAAATGCTTATATTTGGTTTAACTTTGAAAAAAAAAATGCGCGAGATAGTCGAAAAAGCATGGAACGACAGAGCTTTTCTGAATGAAGCTACATCAACCATTGAGCAGGTAATTGCTTTACTTGATGAGGGTAAACTCAGGGTAGCCGAACCCGAAGGCGAAAACTGGCAGGTGAACGAATGGGTTAAGAAAGCGGTGATTTTGTATTTTGCCATTTCGAAAATGGAAACATCTACGGCTGGGATCATGGAGTTTAACGATAAAATTCCCCTCAAAACAAATTATGCCGCCAAAGGAATTCGTGTTGTTCCCCATGCCGTTTCACGTTATGGCTCATTTATCGCATCAGGGGTGATACTCATGCCTTCGTATGTAAATATTGGAGCTTATGTAGACAGTGGAACCATGGTCGATACCTGGGCTACGGTGGGATCTTGTGCGCAAATCGGAAAAAACGTTCATTTGAGCGGTGGCGTGGGTATTGGCGGCGTACTGGAGCCTGTTCAGGCGGCACCGGTTATCATCGAAGATGGTTGTTTTATTGGATCGCGTTGTATTGTGGTGGAAGGGGTAAGAATAGGTAAAGAGTCCGTGCTCGGAGCAAATACCGTTATCACGGCCAGCACTAAAATTATTGATGTGACTGGAGAAAAACCGGTGGAGATTAAAGGATATGTGCCTCCAAGATCTGTCGTTATCCCCGGAACCGTCGAAAAAACTTTTCCTGCCGGCAATTATGGCGTGCCTTGTGCGTTAATTATAGGACAACGTAAAGCTTCTACCGATTTGAAAACGTCGCTGAATGATGTTTTGAGAGATTTTAATATGGCTGTTTGATGAGAATAGGATTCGACGCTAAAAGAGCTTTTTTTAATAATACCGGCTTGGGAAATTACAGCCGGAATACTATCCGTCAGCTTACGATCTGTTTCCCTGAAAACGAATATTTGTTATATGTGCCCAAGAAGAAAATTAGGGTAGAATTTGATTATGGCGTAGCCAGAACCATTTTTCCAGAATCTTTTACCGGTAAATGTTTTCCTTCTTATTGGCGGTCTTTTCTCATTAATTCCCAGTTATACAGCGATAATCCGCATATTTATCATGGATTAAGCAATGAATTGCCTTTTGGCATAGACAAAATGAATTGCAAAAAGATAGTCACGATACATGATCTTATTTTTATCCGCTATCCTGAATTATATAAGCCGATCGACCGGAAAATGTATCTGAAAAAATTCAGTAATGCGGCCCGGGTTGCTGATATTGTTATTGCAGTGAGCCAGCAGACCAAAAGAGATCTGGTGGAATTTCTGAAAGTGCCCGAAGATAAAATCAGGGTGGTTTATCAGGGCTGTAATCCGGTTTTTTATCAGGAATGTCCTTCAGAAATTCTGGAGAAAGCCAGAACTGAGTATGATCTTCCCAAAGAATTTATTTTGTATGTCGGAACCATTGAGGAAAGAAAAAACCTCTTGCTGGCCATTAAGGCATTGAACGAAGGCCATGTTAAAGTTCCTTTGGTGGCGATTGGACGAAAAACCGACTATTTTCAACAAATTGAGGCTTATTTATCAGGGTGTAGCGCGGAATTTAAACGTCAGATTATTTTCATCGATAATCTTCCCAACGAAATGCTACGTGCTTTTTATAAACTCGCCAAAGTCTTTGTGTATCCGTCTGTATTTGAGGGTTTTGGAATCCCTATTTTGGAAGCTTTGGCTTCCGGAACCCCTGTCATTACTTCAAAAGGAAGTTGTTTTTCCGAAGCGGGAGGTCCCGGTTCTCTGTATGTCGATCCCAAAAATCCTGTGGAAATGGCAGATGCTCTGAAGGCCGTTCTCGGAAGTGAAGATCAGCGAAAAACCATGATTTGTGAAGGTCTTAAATATGCCTCCGACTTTACCGACGAAAAAGTAGCGGTTAACATGATGACCGTTTATCAGGAAGTCACAGGTATTAAAAACAATGTTTCTTTTGATTAGCTTTGTATATTAATTTTAGTTTTTATGAATGACTATGCCGATATTATAAGCCTGCTGAAAAAAGGAGGCGTAATTTTATACCCCACCGAATCTATCTGGGGATTGGGTTGCGATGCAACGCAGTTTAAGGCCGTGGAAAAGATTTTTGAAATCAAGCAACGTCCTGCCGAAAAAAGTATGATAGTTTTGGTAAACTCAGAATATATGCTGGAACAGTATGTCGAAAAAGTTCCCGAGATCGCCTGGCAACTGATTGAGGTAGCGGATGAACCCCTGACTATTATCTATCCCAAAGCAAAAAATCTGGCCGAGAATTTATGTGGCAGTGATGGAAGCATAGCCATACGATTGACAACGCATCCTGTGTGTAAAAATATTATTGCCGGGTTAAAGAAACCTCTGGTTTCTACTTCGGCCAATCTGTCGGGGCAGTCGGCGCCACTTGACTTTAAACAGATACCTGCAGAAATCCTTTCTAAAGTTGATTTTCATTTCGATCCGTCATTGCACAGGGCTGGAGGAAATAAACCGTCATCTATCATTCGATTGGGAATGGGGGGCGAAATTGAGATAGTTCGTAAATAGGCTTAGAAACAATTTTGATTTTAAGAATTTGTCTTTGTAAATTTAATTTGACCTTTTAACAGATTTAAATAAACTTTTAAGATTGTTTAAGCGGGGC
>PHDH01000168.1 GCA_002840935.1 Bacteroidetes bacterium HGW-Bacteroidetes-21
TGTGTTTTTATTTACTTTTACAAAGTCTTCATTTTTATTCTCAACTTCATATAATCTATATTTACAATCAAACACATCATCTTTGGTATATAAAAAGCATTGATCTTCTATACTTTCCACATAATAGACTTCAGTAGCCTGAAAAACGAACATTTTGTCTTCTTTTTTTCCATTAAAATCGATTGTAGGCTGTTGAATTAGTTCTATGATTTGTTGAATCGAATTATCTTTTTCATCACAATCTATTGTTATTTCTGGTTCACCGAATTGTGGATGCCTATTAATTTTGATTTTCATGTCATCACCCTATCTTTAATGATATCATAACTGATTTTATACCTAAAAAACAAGTAAACACATACTATGTTACGAATTTTTTATGTTAACATACAAAAAAGGAGTTATAAATCTAACTCCTTATTTCTTTGAATAATCTTGTTTTCTAATTGATCCATCCATTTTATGAATTACAACGGATGAACCAGCTGAATCTGCTAAGCTTTCAGCATATGCAATAGCTTCTTTTTGTGTTGGGAAAAATTTAATTGTTTTTTGCGAGCCTTGTTTTCTTACACGCCAACTACGATAGCTGTCACTCTTTGGATCTTTGTTTTGTGAAACATGATATTTAGCAGCTTTTTCTTCTTTTGGTTCCACTACTTCTTTCGGAGCATCAGTTTTCTTTTGCGCTACTACTTTTTTCGGTGTTTCGGTTTTCTTTTGTACAGCAGCTTTTTTGGGTGCGACCGTTTCTTTTTCAACTGGAACTGGTTTAGGTTCCTCTACTTTTTTTTCAACCACTGGTTTGGGTTCAGTTTTTTCCATTTTTTGTTCGTTTTGAGTTGAACATCCATACAACAAAAAAAATGCTGTAACAGACAGAAGGAGGGTTTTATTCATATGGGTTTTTATTTTTTTAGTTCGCTGTAATATTTATAAAACCAGGGAATTGTTTCAATGCCTTTGTAAAAATTAAAGAGGGGAAAGTTTTCGTTGGGGGAATGTATGGCATCAGATTCTAGTCCAAAACCCATGAGGATGGATTTTATACCCAGCACTTTTTCGAAAAGAGCAATAATAGGGATACTGCCACCACTTCTTACGGGTACAGGCTTTTTACCAAATACGGTTTCGTATGCTTTGGAGGCTGCCAGATATTCGATAGAATTTGTGGGGGAGACATAAGCCGAACCGCCATGAAGCGCTTTAACTGAAACTTTTACATAAAGGGGGGCAATGCGGGTAAAATGCTCTTCGAAAAGCTGATTAATTTTTTCAAAATTTTGGGCAGGAACCAGGCGCATTGAAATTTTTGCATGGGCTTTTGAGGGGATTACTGTTTTGGCTCCTTCGCCGGTATACCCTCCCCAAATTCCATTTACATCGAGAGAAGGACGGGTTCCGGTGCGTTCGAGGGTTGTGAAGCCTTTTTCGCCATGAACATCCTGAATGTCTATTGCTTTCTTATAATTGTCGAGGTTAAAAGGAGCTTCTCCTAGTTCAGCTCTCTCTTGATCGGTTAAAACGGTTACATCGTCATAAAAACCCGGTATGGTAATTCTTCCGTTTTCATCGGTCAATGAGGCAATCATTTCTGTCAGCACATTGATGGGATTGGCTACAGCTCCACCATAAAGACCCGAGTGCAGGTCGCGATTGGGCCCGGTCACTTCTACTTCCATATAACTGAGGCCGCGTAATCCAACCGTAATAGAAGGAATATCCTGAGCAATCATGCCGGTATCACTTACAAGAATAACATCGGCCCGGAGCATTTCTTTATGTTCCTCACAAAACTTACCCAGATTAGGGGATCCAATTTCCTCCTCCCCTTCAATCATAAATTTTACATTACAGGGCAGCGACCCGGTTTTAACCATCGCTTCAAAAGCTTTTGCCTGAATAAAGGCTTGTCCTTTGTCATCGTCTGCTCCACGGGCAAAGATTTTCCCATCTCTGATCACGGGTTCAAATGGCGGACTGGTCCATAAATCGATAGGATCAACGGGCATAACATCATAATGTCCATAAACTAAAATTGTTGGCAGGTCAGAGCCTACATATTTTTCACCATAAACAACAGGATTGCCATCGGTGGGATATATTTCTGCTTTGTCAACACCGGCATTTTTTAATGTCTGAATCCAGTATTCGGCTGTTTTGTCCATATCAATTCTGTGCTCGGCAATACTGCTGATGGAAGGAATACGAATGAGACCGAAAAGGTCATCTAAAAACCGTTGTTTGTTTTCGTCAATGTAATTCTGAACTTTTTCCATTTTTTTTGTTTTTAAGTTATTCAATGTTTCCCCTGAAGGCACCCGAAAAATACAGATGAACTTTTAGTCCTCCTACACAATAATCTTCGTTGAGGCTGGTATAGACCGAAAGACCCAGACCAAAATCGTAGTTTATTTTATAGGTGTATTCTGCTTCGGCGTATAGCCCAATATGGTGAAAACTTTTGTACCAATTTGTTAATTTTCCGTCGACATCTGTCACATAAGCCAGAGTACTTCCAAATCCGTATGTGGGCCCGGCATAAAAGCCGTAATTGTATTTCAGACTGTCTTTTCGATGTCCGTATAGAAAGAAAATGTCGCTTAGCATTTGATAGGAGCGAAACATAAAAAACTTATCGCTCGAAACATGATACCCTGTTTGAAAATGAGAATTCTTTACGCGAAAATGATAGGCCAGCGAAAAAGCTTTTTCGGGACTAAGGGTTAAGAAATTGAAATTTAAACCAGTGCCTATAGTCACATACCCACAATAGGGTTTTAAAAGTTTGTTTTTTAAAATAAATTCGTCGTATTTATCATCAACGATTTGCGATAAGGCAAAGCTCGAAGTAAAGAGCAGCAGGAACAAAGCTGGTATTATCCTGAATTTAAGGTAATCAATGCGAATCATTTCCTTTTTTCCAAGCGTTTTTGATGTCGGTAATGACAAAGGTAATGATTCTGTCGGGAAAAGGGCTTGTGGATTTGACAACTTTTATTAAAAATTGTCGAATCTTAATTTACAGCACAACTGTCGCCCATACAATTGGGTTTTTCTTTGGGTTTGGGTAAGAGTTTTATTGCAATTGCTCCTTGATACAGTTTACAACCTACACAAATACCGAAAGCTGTTTCTAAGTATAGCAAAAGGAGACATATCATGCAAAGCATACAGGTTGGTTCAAAATAAGTCGGATCTTTTTGCAAAAAAATAGAAAGCACTAAAATGGTGGATGAAAGAATCAGTCCAAGACTCCAGGCAAATTTTTTCTGAACGGCTCCGATGGGGAGTTTTGATTGTTTCCATACAAAAAGAGAGGCGATGATTACCGGAGGCGAAAATTTGGGATTAATTAAAAGACCTACCAAAAAACTGAAAACAAATCCACCCATAATCCAGGGTATTATCGCATAACGACTCAGGACAAACCCGTTTATTGTGGCAATAAGACCGGTAAGAAACATGATTCCGGCACTTGCTCGCATTTTTCTTTCGTCCAGCACTTTATACGGACGACCCTCGATGTATTCGCCAAAACTAAAAATTGACATAGTCTAAAATTTAAAACAAAGTTATAAGAAAAAATGATAAAATAAAAGCTATTTAAATTGTTGAGGAAGTTGTTCGGATGCATATTTTAACGCATTGTACCAATCTTCGCCGTATTTTCTTATTAGGGCATCTTTTAGAAAATCGACCAGCTTTACGCCGTTATCGTCGCCATTAAGGAGGGCTGAATGACAAATGTGCCAGTTGTGGTAATTGACCGCTTCAAAGTCCTTGTAATTCTTGATACGAATAGGGTACAAGTGACAGGATATAGGTTTTCGGAAAGTGGTTTTATCTTCGAAAAATGCTTTTTCTATAGCACATTTGGCGATATCATTTTCATAATAAACAAAAACACATTCTTCTCCATTAACCAATGGTGTGGTGGGTTCGTTATCGCGGTCGGGGATCGAAAAACCAAGTTTCTCAATCATACGAACAGAAAGTGGGGTGAGATATTTTTTAAAGACAGGATAGCATTCTTCAATCAAGGTGGCTTCATTACCTTCTAATGGAGCACCAAAATCACCTTGTACACAACAATTTCCGAGACAAATTTCGGGGTTGCAGCAGAACTTTTTTTCGAGTACTTCGAGGCTGATGATTTTTCCGTCAATTTCAAGCATTGTCGATCAGGTTTTTTCCTGTCATTTCGGCAGGTTGAGGAATATTCAGAAGGCGAAGTATCGTGGGGGCTACATCCGAGAGGAGACCATGTTGTATGCTTTTTATTTCGGGGTTAACCAAAATGCAGGGAACCGGGTTCAGGGAATGGGCGGTGTTGGGAGTTCCGTCAGGGTTTTCAACATAATCGGCATTGCCATGGTCGGCAATAATCAAAGTAGAATATCCGTGTTTTTTAGCTGCAGCAACGACTTCGCCAACGCAAGTATCGACTGTTTTTACAGCTTGGGTAATAGCGTCATATATTCCGGTGTGCCCCACCATGTCGCCGTTGGCAAAATTGATGCAAATAAAATCGAATTTTTCGGTTTCTATTTTCTGAACAACAGCCTCTTTTACCTCAATTGCACTCATTTCCGGCTTCAGGTCGTAAGTTGCTACTTTGGGAGAAGATACCATGAAACGTTCTTCTCCGGGAAAGACTTCTTCGCGGCCACCGGAAAAGAAAAAGGTAACATGGGCATATTTTTCGGTTTCGGCTATTCGCAATTGCGTTTTGCCATGTTCCGATAAAACTTCGCCCAGTGTTTTGGTGAGATTTTGATTATCAAATGCAACATGAATATTCTTATATGTTTCATCGTAACGGGTAAGTGTTACATAATACAAAGGCAGGGTTTGTAACCCCACTTCTGGCATATCCTTCTGAGTTAAAGCGATGGTCAGTTCGCGTAAACGATCGGTGCGGAAGTTGAAACAGATTACAACATCTCCTTCGTGAATTATACCTACAGGATTTCCATTGCTCTCGGTCATTACCGAAGGTTTTACAAATTCGTCGGTGAGCCCGTTATTGTATGAATCCTGTATAGCTTCAAGCACTGAAGTAAAAGCTTTTCCTTTTCCTTTGGTTATCAGGTCGTAGCCTTCTTTAATTCTTTCCCAACGTTTGTCTCGATCCATGGTATAATATCTGCCACATAAACTGGCGACCTTAACGGTGGTGTTCTGGATATGCTGGTCCAGAGTTTTGAGATATCCGGCACCACTATGTGGGTCGGTGTCTCTGCCGTCGGTGAGTGCGTGAATGTAGACTTTTTCCAGCCCGAATTTTTGTGTCATATCACATAAACTGAGCAAATGGTTAAAGTGAGAGTGAACACCCCCATCAGAAACCAGACCGATAAAATGAACGGATTTCTGGTTTGTGAGAGCGTAATCGAAAGCTTTTACGAGAGTAGGATTTTTAAATAGATCGCCGTTTTCGACAGCCTTATTAATCCTTACAAGATCCTGATAAATAATCCGTCCAGCGCCTATGGTAAGGTGACCTACCTCTGAATTTCCCATCTGACCGTCGGGCAGACCAACATTTTCACCACTGGCTAAAAGATAGCTGTGAGGATATTTTTGGTTAAGTTCATCGAGATGGGGTGTTGGTGTATTAAAAATGACGTCAGCATGGCTGTGATCGCCCATGCCCCAACCGTCGAGTATCATTAGTATGGCTTTGTTTGTTTGCATAATCAAAATAAAAGCGAATGTAACGATTTTTTCGAACCATTCAGAGGTTTTGGTTATAAGGATTGTTAAAGATTAGCTGCAAAGAGCTATGTGTTTTTAAATTCGTTATAAACCCAATTTTTGCCAAGCGTCGTGAGCAGCATTTTGTTCGGCCTCTTTTTTGCTGTCGCCTGATCCTGTTCCTTCGGTTTGTTCGCCAATAATCAGTTTAGCGTAGAATTTTTTTCCATTATTTGAAGGCAGGGGCATTTCTTCGGTTTCAAAACTATAGTCGATATGTTTTTTCTGCGCCCAGTCGATGATTCTGCCTTTATGGTTAGTCTCGGTATTTTCGAGCATATCTATATTGGCAGAAAGGATGATTCTTTTAACGACAAACTGATATGCTTTTTTGTATCCCCTGTCGAGGTATGCTGCACCTACAATGGCTTCCAGTGCATTGCCATAGATATTTGAGGTTTGTGCCGTTGGAGCGTGTGCTGTAATGAGTTGAGGAATGCCCATTTGGACAGAAATTTCGTTTAAAATGACACGGGAAACAATTTTGCTTTTCAACTGAGTTAAAAAGCCTTCGTTTTCGTTGGGATATTTCTGGAAAAGAAAATCAGAAACGATGGCATTCAGAATGCTGTCACCTAAGAACTCGAGACGTTCGTTATTAATGGCAAAGCCTTTTGTCTGGTGCAATGAAGCTGAACGATGTGTAAGAGCTAAATCATAGTATAATGCTTTTCGCGGACGAAAAGACAACATTTTCTTTAATTGATAGTAAAAGTCGGACCTGTTGGTATTTTTAAATCCAGGCCGATGAAAGAGAGAGAGAAGCAAGAAAGGAGATTAAACGAATTTTTTGAAAATGATAGACGTATTATGACCGCCAAATCCAAAAGTATTGGAAAGAGCATAGTTTACCGTTTTCGGCTGGGGTTTATTCAGTGTCAGGTTAACTCTGCTGTCTATCAATTCATCCACTTCATCGCAATTGATGGTTGGGGGAATGAGGTCGTTTTTAACGGCAAGAATACAGGCAATGGCTTCTACTGCGCCGGAAGCGCCGAGAAGATGGCCGTGCATTGACTTGGTTGAACTCACATTCAGTTTAAAGGCATGATCACCGAAGACGGAAATAATTCCTTTAATTTCGGCGACGTCTCCCAATGGTGTAGCTGTACCGTGTACATTGACATAATCAATGACTTCGGGTTTTAGCTGACCGTCTTTTACTGCATTACCCATTACCTTGGCAGCTCCTACGCCTTCGGGGTGAGGTGCGGTAAGGTGATGTCCGTCGGCGGTAAGACCAACGCCTACTATTTCGGCATAAATTTTTGCGCCACGATTAATGGCGTGATGATATTCTTCGAGTACTAAAGCAGCACCGCCTTCGCCCATTACAAATCCATCGCGGGTTTTGCAGAAAGGACGGGAAGCTGTTTTTGGACTCTCGTTGTTGGTTGATAATGCCTGCATGGCGTTAAAACCACCTATTCCGGCTTCGGTGATAGAAGCTTCGGAACCGCCGGTAACAAACACGTCTGCATAACCTAAACGAATATATGAAACAGCATCAATAATGGCGTTAGAAGCAGAAGCACAAGCCGATGAAGTTCCAAAATTAGGACCACAAAATCCATATTTGATAGAAATTTGTCCTGCAGCGATATCAGAAATCATTTTTGGGATAAAGAAAGGACTGAAGCGGGGGGTTCCGTCGCCGGTAAAAAAACCTTTGAATTCTTCGGTTAATGTTTCCATACCACCGATTCCGGATGCCCAAATAACACCTACCCTGTCTTTATCAAGTCCTTCGTAAAGAAGGTTTGAATCATTTACAGCTTCTTCCGCGGAAATCAAGGCAAACTGGGCATAACGATCCAGTTTCCTTGCTTCCTTGCGGTCGAAATAATTGTTGGGGTCATAATTCTTGACCTCACAAGCAAATCTAGTTTTAAACTTCGAGGCATCAAAACGGGTAATAGAATCACATCCGCTGACCCCGTTTTTGAGGTTTTCCCAATATTCACTGGTTGTATTTCCCAGTGGGTTGATCGTTCCCAACCCGGTTACAACTACCCGTTTTAATTCCATAAAGTGTAAAATTTAGTTCTTTGCATTTTTTTCAATGTAGGAAACTGCTTCGCCTACAGTAGAAATTTTTTCTGCCTGATCGTCAGGAATAGCAATATTGAATTCTTTTTCGAATTCCATAATAAGTTCAACTGTATCCAGTGAATCAGCACCTAAATCATTGGTGAAGCTGGCTTCGGTGGTAACTTCGTTTTCGTCAACGCCTAATTTGTCAACGATGATAGCTTTTACTCTTGAAGCAATGTCTGACATAATAAAAAAGTTTTAGTTAATATTCAGTTTTAAAATTTGAGAATGCAAAGAAAAATATTTAGCTTCGATAAATCAAATTTTTTTGACGAAATCTCCATTTGAGTAAATGGATTGATTTGAATTACAGAATATTGACCAATAAGGCGTTTTATCAACAGGAAAAGACTCATAAAAATGAAGAAAATCGTTCTTTTTGCTTCCGGTTCAGGTTCCAATGCTGAAAATATTATACATTATTTTAATGAAAACGGCAAAGCCTCTGTTCTTTGCGTTTACACTAACAATCCTGCAGCAGGAGTCATTGAGCGCTGTGGAAGGTTGGATATCCCCTGCCGAATCTTTAACCGGGAGGAATGGAATACGGGAGTTGTCACGGAGGAAATGGTGTGTTTGAAACCCAATTTAGTCGTACTGGCGGGTTTTTTATGGTTGGTCCCTAAAAGTTTTGTCGAAGCTTTTCCACAAAAGATAGTGAATATTCATCCCGCTCTATTACCCAAATATGGAGGGAAGGGCATGTATGGCGATTTTGTTCATGCGGCAGTTTCTGATGCCGGTGACACCGAAACGGGAATTACGATACATTATGTAAATGAACAATATGATAAAGGCAGTATTATTTTTCAGAAAAGCATGAAAATTAAGGCTCATGCTACACCTCAGGAGATTGCTGCAGGAATTCATCAT
>PHDH01000169.1 GCA_002840935.1 Bacteroidetes bacterium HGW-Bacteroidetes-21
ACCTATTCTTATTTACGATCGTTTTGCATCCTTTGGACTGGCCAATGCACAGCCGATAGCTGTTATTTTTATCCTTATTTGTCTCACGATATTCTTCTTGTTTTTTCTTTTAACAAATAAAAAATCTGCGCGATAATGCTGGCAATAAAAAACCTGGAAGTTAAAGCGGGAAGTTTTAGTCTTAAAGACATTTCTTTTACGATAAATAAAGGGTCGTACCATGTTTTGATTGGTCCTTCGGGTTCGGGAAAGACATTGCTTTTGAATACTATCGCAGGATTTCAGAAAATTAAAAATGGCGAAATAGTATTCGAAGGTCATCAGATACAGAATTCACCTCCCGAAAAGCGAGGTATTTCTTATTTGTTTCAGGATCTTGCTTTGTTCCCTCACTTATCCGTTTTTAATAATATCGCTTACCCATTAAGGAATAAAAAACTTTCTCGTGAGGATTTAGTGAAAAAGGTGGAGGAATATCTTGAATTTACCGAGATTAAAAGTCTAGCCAATAGAAGTATAAAAAAGCTATCGGGAGGCGAGAGGCAACGTGTGGCTTTATCGAGAATACTTATTACGGGCGCTCCCGTGGTGATGCTAGATGAACCTTTTTCTGCCATCGATTCGCAGTTGAAGCCCAGTCTTAAAGCCTTACTAAAGAAAATATCAGCGCAGGGAATTTCTATTCTTCATGTCACCCACGACTTTAATGAAATCAAGAACCTGGCAGACACAGTAACCGTAATTAAAAACGGCTCAATATTAGTGTCAGGCTGTGTCAGTGAAGTCTTGACAAAAACCGACGACGAGTTTGTAAAAAGCTTCATTAATAAGGATATTGAATAAAAAAAGCCGGTTTAACCGGCTTTTTTATGCGATGCATCTTGAGTAATGCATGTAATACTTATACATTATTCAATGGCAATCGATTTGGGTCCTTTTTCTTTTGCTTCTTCTCGTTTAGGGATAACGACATGAAGGATGCCGTCTTTGTGGCTTGCCGAGATTTTTTCAGTTTCAACCATTTGCGGTAGGGCAAAAGAACGTTTGAAGGAAGCATAACTGAATTCACGGCGCAGAAATTTGTCGCTTTTTTCTTCCTGTTCCTGTTTTTTTTCAGACGAAATAGTTAAGACATTGTTTTCGATGTCGATTTTAAAATCGTCTTTTTGAATGCCGGGGGCTGCTACTTCGATACGAAAATCGTCTTTGGTTTCGGCAATGTTTACAGCCGGCACAAAGTTCCTGCGAGCAGGTTCTTTGATAAATTCATTCATGAAATCATCGTTAAAAATGTCGCCGATGAATGTTGGAAAGTTAGTTCTTAATGTAGGTAACATAATTTGGTTCTCCTATTATTTTAAGTTAGAAATTGATTTTTATTGATCGGAGATTTTCAAAATATATACCAATGGTAAAAACATGACAAAATGGCGCATTATTTTGCGGAAGTGTGACATATCTGCGTAAATAATTTATAACAATCACAAAATAAGGATATAGTGCGACCAAGTTTATTAAGAATGGTTATAAATAATTGTGTTACGAAAAAAATGTCATTTAACATGTAAATAATTGCTTTGATTTTGTATTTTTACAATCCTTAAGTAAAAAACCAAAGAAACTAATGTTATGGCAAAAGTAAAAGGAGCTATAGTTGTGGAGGTCGAACGCTGCAAAGGTTGCGGGGTGTGTGAACCGGCTTGTCCGCAGGATGTCATTAAACTGGCAAAAGAGGTCAATGGCAAAGGATATAATTATGCGTATATGCAGAACCCTGAAGAATGTACGGGTTGTGCAAATTGTGCTATGGTATGTCCCGATGCAGTTATCACAGTTTACAGAGAAAAAGTAAGTCAGTAAAAAAAGAAGAATATGGGCGAATTAAGATTAATGAAAGGGAACGAGGCGATAGCAGAAGCTGCTGTAAGAGCCGGTTGCGATGGATACTTCGGTTATCCCATCACCCCCCAGTCGGAAGTTCTGGAATATCTCATGTCAGTTAAACCATACGAAACTACTGGTATGGTTGTTTTGCAGGCAGAGAGTGAAGTTTCAGCAATTAATATGTGTTATGGTGGAGCTGGTTGCGGAAAGATGGTTATGACCTCTTCCTCTAGTCCTGGTATCAGTCTGAAAATGGAAGGTATTTCCTATATGGCTGGTGCAGAGTTGCCATTATTGATACTGAATGTTGTTCGCGGAGGCCCCGGTCTCGGAACCATTCAGCCTTCACAGTGCGATTATTTTCAGGCTACGAAAGGTGGCGGACATGGCGATTATCGTTTATATGTTTTAGCTCCTGCCTCCGTTCAGGAAATGGCAGATTTTGCCAAACTTGGGTTTGAGATGGCATATAAGTATCGTACTCCTGTCATGATTCTTTCCGATGGTATCATTGGTCAGATGATGGAAAAGGTTGATTTATTCGATCCGATTCCCCGCAGGACCAACGAAGAAATTATTAAAACCTGTCCTTGGGCTACTACAGGAAAAACAGCCAATCGTGAGAGAAATATTATTACTTCTCTTGATCTTGATTCAGCCAAGCAGGAAAAGCATGTATTTGATCTGGATGCAAAATATAAAAGGATGCAGGCAGAAGACACACGTTTCGAAAGAATTATGTGCGACGATGCCGAATATCTTCTGGTTGCTTATGGTTCCAGTGCACGTATCTGCCAGAAAACGGTTGATGTAGCCAGAGCCGAGGGTATTAAACTGGGATTATTACGTCCTATTACACTCTTCCCATTCCCTACCGACGAAATTAGTAAACTCGCCGGACAGGTTAAGGGTATGCTTTCTGTTGAAATGAGTTTGGGTCAGATGGTTGAAGATGTCAGACTGGCTGTTAACGGAAAAATTCCTGTTGAACATTATGGAAGAACCGGGGGTATGATACATACACCTGCTGAAGTACTTGCAGCACTCAAATCAATAATTATCGGAGGTTAAGTTATGGAAATGAAAGATATTATTAAACCCGAAAATCTAGTATTCAAGAAAACATCTTTGTTTACAGAAAAACCTTTATCCTATTGTCCTGGTTGTGGTCATGGTACCGTTCACCGTCTTATTCTCGAAACCATTGAAGAAATGGGACTGCAGGCCGAAACTATTGGAGTAGCTCCTGTAGGATGTTCAGTTCTTGCATACGAATTTATGGATATTGACATGCAGCAGGCTGCTCACGGTCGTGCTCCCGCACTGGCAACAGCTATAAAACGTTTGCATCCTGAGAAATTTGTTTTCACCTATCAGGGCGATGGCGACTTAGCTGCTATTGGAACCGCCGAAACCATACATGCTTGTAACCGTGGCGAAAATATTATTATTTTCTTCGTTAATAACGGAATCTACGGAATGACAGGAGGTCAGATGGCTCCCACAACACTTCCCGGGATGAAAACTTCAACATCTCCTTTTGGTCGTGATACCGAGATTATGGGAAATCCCCTCAAAATAACCGAACTGGTAGCTCATTTGCCTGGGACTTATTATGTGACTCGTAATGCTGTCCACACTCCAGCTGCAGCAAGAAAAGCCAAAAAAGCCATACAGAAAGCTTTCGAATATCAGAAACTGAATAAAGGATTATGCTTCCTTGAATTTGTTTCAAACTGTAATTCTGGTTGGAAACTGCCCCCCGTGAAATCAAACGAATGGATGGTAGAGAATATGTTCCCATACTATCCGCTGGGCGATATTAAAGTTCCGAGTCTTTAACCTTTAAAATGAAAAAACTATGACCGAAGAAATAATTATAGCAGGTTTTGGCGGACAAGGTGTCCTTTCCATGGGGAAAATTTTGGCTTATTCAGGTATTATGCAGAACCAGGAAGTTAGCTGGATGCCATCTTACGGACCCGAAATGAGAGGTGGTACTGCAAATGTTACAGTAATACTAAGTGACAGCCGTATAAGTTCCCCTTATCTTAACGAATTTGATACAGCCATTATTCTGAATCAGCAATCGATGGATAAATTCGAAAAATCGGTAAAAGTTGGTGGAACTTTGATTTATGATCCCAATGGAATAACAAAACATCCGACACGTACCGATATTACCATTTATACTATTCCTGCAACCGACGAAGCTTCACGCAGAGGAAATGCCAGAATTTTTAATATGATAGTTTTGGGCGGATTCCTTAAACTGAAACCTGTGGTTGAGATTGAAAATGTCATGAAAGGTCTCGAAAAATCGCTTCCTAAAAGACATCATGGAATGCTTCCCGAAAACAGAGAAGCCATTCTTTTAGGGATGGAAATTATTGTTAAAAAATAATTATTAAGGAATATTTTAAAAACTGTCTGATGAATTCGTTCAACAGACAGTTTTTTTTTAGTTATGGCTCGACAACGCAGTTTTTCACTCAGGGACAAATTTGTTCTATACTTTGTCCTCATTGGAGTTTCGATTCTAATGATTACCGGAGTGGTTTCCTATTATACTTTTCGCGAAGCAGTGAGGGACAGAACTTTCGATCAGCTTACCAGTCTACGTATAGAAAAGAGAAAACAGGTGCTACGTTTTTTTTCGGTGCAGGAAGAACGTCTGAAAGAAATAAGTATTTTATTCCATTCAAGCAGAAAAAACACAAATGTTATTGATTCGTCTTTGATCTTTCAGTTGCAAAAATCGGATATAACAGATATGTTTTCGGGTGTCTGGATTCTTGAAAAAGGAAATCAGGAGAAACCTATTTTAGTTTATTCGGGTGATAGTGTTGAGTTCCTTTTGAAAATTCCACAGAATGTAACTAAAAAGCTTACGCCTGCTATGGCTGAAATCAAATCGGGGTCTTTTTATTACATAGATTACGAAAATTCTGAAACGAAGGATATTGCATCGTTATATATCTTATACAGACCGACTAAAGGCTCACATTACTTTTTATGCAGCATAAGTGAATCTTTGATTACAGATATCATGTACGAAGTCAATCCTGATAACGGGATGGGCACCACCGGAGAAACTTATCTGGTGGGAAGTGATATGCTCATGCGAACACATTCCCGATTTCATCCGAATAGTGTTTTGAATACACTGGTTAATACAGAAGTCGTTGTGAAAGGGTTGCAGGGTATTTCGGGGACTCGAACGGTGAATGACTATCGGGGAATACCCGTGCTCAGCTCGTTCGAGCCGTTATGTTTAAAGAATTTGAACTGGGTTATTCTGTCCGAAATGGATGTGAAAGAGGTCATGCAGCCTGTATATTCACTTAGGAATAATTTATTACTCATTGCGGCCATTATTGCAACCATTATTTTTGTTCTGGCTGTTTTTGTCTCCAGTACTATTGTCAGACCACTTCAGAAATTAAATGCTGCTTTTGTCTCTATTGCCGGTGGAAATTTAGATGTAAAAGTAGATTCAGATACCAGTGATGAATTGGGAAATCTTGTTCAGGCTTTTAATGCCATGGCAAAAGATTTAAAAACTAAAAGCATAGAACTAGAAAAAGAACGTTTGAGGAGCTTTCAGCAGTTTCTGGAAGGGCAGGAGATGGAGCGACGGCGAACAGCCCGTGAAATCCATGATTCTTTGGGACAATTATTGGTTGTGTTGAAAATGAGATATGAAAAACTGATGAAAGCGCAGGTGGCAGAAAATGAGCAATCAACAGTTATTCTGGATTTGATTAACGAGACTATCATTGAAGCACGTAGAATTTCAAACGATCTTTCTTCTACCGTATTACAGGAGTTAGGTTTGGTTGATGCTGTGAAGGGATTGACACAAAGCTTGCAAGGAGCTTCAGGTATTCATTTTCAGTTGAAAGCCGAGGGCGATTTTAGTTTTATTACTGCCTATCAGTCGGCTTATATTTATCGTATTGTGCAAGAAGCAATGAACAATATTTTAAAACATGCAGCAGCTGAAAAAGCTCTGATAGTATTTACTAAAGAGCATCATTTTATTCGTTTTTCTGTCGAAGATAACGGTACCGGGTTTGATAAAAATTCGTATCTTTCGGGTAACGGAATAAGTAATATGAAGGACAGAGTTCGAATTATGGGCGGAAGTATTGACATTACAACATTTCCCGGGAAAGGAACTAAAATTGAAGTAACTATACCTTGTATAAAAAATGATTAAAGCATTTTTGGTTGATGATCACGTCTTATTCAGAGATGGGCTAAAGTCTTTGCTGAACGAATCGGGTATGATAGAAGTCACTGGTGAAGCAGGATCCAGTGCTGAACTTAAACAGCAATTGAAAATGTCTTTGCCAGATGTTGTATTACTTGATATTTCTTTAGGCCGTGATAGTGGGCTGGATGTTCTTCAATTTATAAAAAGATTAAATGAAAACATTAAGGTTATTATGGTTTCCATGTTTAGCTCCGAAGATTTTGTTATGTCGGCTATACGAAATGGAGCCGATGGTTACATCCCTAAAGATACGCCCCGGGCTGAACTGGTTGCGGCAATAGAGCAAGTGTGCCAGGGACACCGTTATTTTCCCGAGAACATCCGCAATATTATTCTGGATGGGGTGATAAGCAAATCACGTCAGGGAAGTGATGCCGGCAAAGATGTTTATCAATGCCTTACCTCCCGCGAAAAAGAAGTTCTTCGTATGGTGGCCGAAGGTTGGTCAAATCAGGAAATTGCCGATCAACTAACCATCAGCATTCGCACTGTCGAAACGCATAAAACCAATGTAATGCAAAAAATTGGGGCAAAAACGGTTGTCGACTTAGTGAAATTTGCGATTCGCAAGAAAATAATTCAGGTGTAGGTCTCACAAAATTATCTTTGTACAATGGCTTCAGATATTTTTTTGAATATTTAAGAATCCCCTCAGTACAATCTGGCTCTAATTGAAGTAAATTTGTACTAAATTATATATTATGAAAGCCACCTTGTTAGTTCTTTTATCCTTATCTTTTTCAACTTTATTTTCACAAAAGATTACCCCCTTGGATTCGATGCTTTGGTTAACAAACTATGAATCTGCTATGGCAAATGCGAAAGAAAATAATAAGCCAATAATTCTGGTTTTTAGCGGTTCCGATTGGTGTAAACCATGTATTAAACTTCGGGAAAATATCCTTGTGTCACAGGAATTTTCAAACTGGGCAAAAGAAAACGCAGTATTGTTGTCATTAGATTTTCCACGTCAGAAAAAAAATGCTTTACCCGAAGCACAGGTTGCCCATAATGAGAAAATGGCAGAGAAGTTTAATAAAAACGGCGTATTTCCTATTGTGATAATTATTGATCAGAATGAAAAAGTTTTAGGTCAATTAAACTACATGGATATTACTCCAGAAGAGTATATTAAGAAAATGGAAGAAATTTTATCAACTAAATAAATTGTTATGAAAACAAAACTTGTATTGGGATTTATCCTGGTAATTTTTACATATTTTTCTGTTCAATCTCAGAATACGCCCGGAACGGTTACTTTTAAAGTGACAACGGTAACCGATGGAGGTCAGTTTTCTCCAAAAAACGTAATTGCTATTTGGGTGAAAAACTCTTCCGGTACTTTTGTAAAAACAATCAAAGTGATGGCGCTGCAGCGGATTCAGTATTTAAATCAATGGAAAACATCCTCTGGGTTAAATACCACGGATGCCATCACTGGGTCAACATTACTTTCACATCAGACACATACTGTAACATGGAATTGTACGAATGTAAGCGGGAGCGTTGTTCCTGATGGCAATTATGATATTTGGGTAGAGTATGCCGATGATGATGTTTCAGGTCCTGTTGCTCATTACACGTTTAACAAGGGTACCTCTTCTAGTGTGCAAAATTTCAACAATCAGCCCTATTTTATTAATGTTTCCATCAATTACGTTCCGCAATCTTCTGCTATAAATGAGAGTTTTAATGAGGAACAAAAAATTACAGTATATCAAAATTCATCCGGAAATTTCAATTTTTCTGTTCCAATGGACGAGAGTAAAGAAGTGAATTTGAAAATATTTTCCATTACGGGTCAATTGCTATACGAAAAGGACGAATATACCGTGGTGGGTGAAAATGTAAACTTTGAGTGGAATCCCGAAAATTCCGGAAAAATATTTGTATATCAGATAAAAGCTGGTAATGTTGTAGCTTCGGGAAAAATTTTGGATACGAATTATTAATGAGGAAATTTTTAGAAACATTTATTATTATTTTAATTCCTTTGCTGGGATTTGGTCAGTTAAAGCATCGTACAGAAATTGTTTTACTGATGGGTTCCCGTTTTGAAATTACTCCTTATGCTGAGACAGATAGTATAGTAGAATTTGCCATCCAATCCAGCATCAAGGAAGTAAAACGAATAGAATCAATTATTTCCGAGTGGATTCCAGAAAGTGAGATTTCTACAGTAAATGATAATGCCGGTATAAAACCAGTAAAAGTGTCTAAAGAATTGTTTGATATTGTAAAACGAAGTCTCAAGGTTTCACAATTGACAGACGGAGCCTTTGATATTTCATGGGCAGCCGCCAGAAATGTATGGCATTTTGATAAAACGATGACCCGTTTACCGGATTCAGCTACGATTACAGCCTTAAAGCCCTTAATAAATTACAAAAACATTATTTTAAATGACAGTCTTTCCACCATTTTTTTGAAAGAGAAAGGGATGGCTATTGGTTTGGGAGCTATGGGTAAAGGTTATGCTGCAAAT
>PHDH01000170.1 GCA_002840935.1 Bacteroidetes bacterium HGW-Bacteroidetes-21
CCCGCCAATACAAACGTGATGTTGTGCCCGTATATATTCACCTTCGTAACTCTAACTTTTTCTACCGTTTGGCCTCTTTTCGAAAATTTATCGGTATAAAAGCCAATGTAGAAATGTTTTATCTGGTAGATGAAGTATACAAACAAAGGGGGAATGAAATTACCTTGATCTTCGGAAAACCTGTGTCTTATAAAGAGTTTGAAACTTCGTCGAAAGACAAAGTATGGGCCGAAAAAATGAGACTCACTGTCTACGAACTTCAAAAAGAAAAAAAACTGAATACACTATGAAATGGATCATTCCTCCAGTCTCTATAGACGTTATTAAAAGTGAACTTACTCCCGAAAAATTTATTCGCCATACTAATTTCGGAGGCAATGAGATTTACATACTTAATGCGGCCAATTCACCCAATATTCTGCTGGAAATAGGTCGTTTGCGCGAACTTACGTTTAGGTCTGCCGGTGGAGGTACGGGAAAGGAGACCGATTTAGATGAATTTGATGATGCTCAAATACCCTACGAACAGCTTATAGTATGGGACCCAAAGGAGAATGAAATTGTTGGAGGTTATCGTTTTATTCTGGGAAATAAAGTAAAAGATAAAGATATTAGTGTCCTGGCTACGTCTGAGTTGTTTAATTTTTCAGACGCTTTCCTGAATGATTATATGCCGTACACCATCGAATTGGGAAGGAGTTTTGTGCAGCCTTCGTATCAGTCGACCGCCAACGCCCGTAAAGGAATTTTTGCGCTTGATAATTTATGGGATGGTCTGGGCGCATTGATTATCATTCACCCCGAAGTGAAATATTTCTTTGGGAAAGTTACTATGTATCCCGATTTTAACCGCCCTGCCCGTGATCTTATTTTATATTTCCTGAATAAGTATTTTGGGGATAAAGAAAAGATGGTGACCCCTATTCACCCGGTGAAAATGGATACGCCGGTACATCAGATGGAAAAAGTTTTTACAGCTCAAACTTATCTGGAAAACTATAAAATTTTATCTAAAGCAGTCAGAGTGTTGGGTGAAAATATTCCACCGCTTATCAATTCATATATGAATATCTCTCCTACGATGAAATCGTTTGGTACAGCTATCAACCAGCATTTTGGTGAAGTGGAGGAAACAGGTATACTTATTAAAATTGATGATATCTATATCGGGAAAAAAGAACGGCACATAAATACGTTCAAACTAATCCGTAATCGATTGGGACATATTCTGCCAAATATGCCAAAAAGAAGGGCGAAAAAGAAAAACCCTTAGGTTGATAATGCTCAAAAGCGAATAGTCAGTCTACCTATCGGAATGTAGCCAACCTACCTATCGGCATACAGCCAACAGCCAATAGCCAACCTTGCCTGCCGGCAGGTAGGCAGCTAAAAGTCAATAGCTTTTATTACAGCTCCTTCATCCATTCATTTGCTTTAGCTCGTGCCTGATTAATGGTTTCAGGACCGCAACGAAAGCATGCTTTCCACAGGTTGCTTTTTGATTCAAATGCCGGATTTTCGAATTTCATTTTTTTGCCCGACGGTACAAGCTTGGCATTGAAATCAATATTGGAAGTGAGACTCAGGAAATCGTTGAGACGTTTTTTGATCATGTAGTTGATGTCTGTCATGCTTTCCCATTCTTTCATTTCGCTTTCATATTTGGCCATTTCTGAGTCAAATTTTTCTTTGGCGTTTTTAGCCATACTTTCGTCCATCTCTTTATATTGGCTCTGCATTTCGGGCTGGGCATAAGCTTGTTTAAACTCTTCTATAGACTTTTTCATCTCTTCTTTTTGCTCGGCAGTAAGGTAAGGATTACTCATTTGATCTTCAAGGCTTTTAATCATTAAGCGCTGTGTCTCGTCCATGGAAGTGACTTTTTCTTCTTCGGGTTTTACTGGTTTGTTGTACTCGTGATTTTCGAGATAACGGGTTTTAAATTCATCCGATTTTACGATACTTTTAATGAGCGTATAAAGTTGATTGACGATTTCGGCACGTTCACTTTTTACAATGTTTTTGTATAATCCTTTACATCCCGGGGCAAATAACTGGCCATACATGAAATTATCAATAACGGTGTTTTTTACTTCGTCCTGATCACAACCTAGTTTTGTATATAAGTCATTGCCTGCAAAAAATGAAATTTGTAAAAAGGCAAGAATAACTAATGATGAAATAAGGAATGTCTTTTTCATAATATATTTTTTTCAAATGTATTACAATTTGTTTATTCTATAAGTAGGGTCGATAATTTTTTTACACCGGTACTCGCTGGTTCCTTAATTATGTTGACTTTTCTGCTGGTATGAACATCGTTGGGATCAACCAGAAAGAGTTGGGCATTGCGAGGGGCATAATCAATCAAACCTGCAGCTGGATATACCAGCAGGGAAGTTCCGACAACGGCAAAAAAGTCGGCTTTTTCTGTGATGGCAATGGCTTCTGTCATGGCAGGAACAGCTTCGTTGAACCAGACAATATGCGGGCGGAGTTGTGACCCTTTTTCACAGGTGTCCCCCATTTTTAATTCCCAACCATCGATGTCGTAAATAAGGCGTCCGTCAAAAGTGCTTCGGGATTTTTTTAGTTCGCCATGTAAATGGAGTATTTTGGTGCTACCTGCTCTTTCGTGCAGGTCGTCAACATTCTGAGTGATGATATGTACATCGAAATATTTTTCCAGACGAGCCAGCTCGTAATGTCCTTCGTTGGGTTTGCAGTCGAGCAGTTGTTTGCGACGTTCATTGTAAAAGCGCATCACCAGTTCGGGATTGTCTTCCCATGCTTGTGGACTGGCGACTTCCATCACGTCGTATTCTTCCCACAAACCACCCATCTCACGGAAAGTCCGGATCCCGCTTTCAGCGCTGATACCTGCACCTGTGAGTACAACCAGTTTTTTCATTAGTTAAAGGTAAAAAAAAATCCCGTTACCGGGATTTTCAATATGATTTAAATTAAAGATTATGCTTTATGTCTAGGTTCGTCGCTAACGGTTAACCTTTTTCTTCCTTTTGCCCGGCGGGCAGCAAGAACCCTGCGTCCATTGGCTGTTTCCATTCTTTCACGAAAACCATGTTTGTTTTTTCTTTTTCTGTTCGAGGGTTGAAATGTCCTTTTCATAATCTTCTAATTTTCCTGTTCATTTGGGATGGCAAAAGTAGTGTTTTTTTTTAAAACAAAAAATATCTTGTGAAAATTAATTAGTTCGGGACAAAAAAAATACAGGTTGGACTGTCAGACTGAGTATGAAAAAAATTAAATTTTATTGAAGGTGCCGCTTTGCTGAATCCCTTTTGGTCGTTGTAATGCTTGAGCAATCCAATTATTTGTCTTACTAACATAGTTCGTTTATATCCTTTACTTTAGTTTTTTGATTTGTTTTTTAATAGTGGATAGCGGTAAAAAAAGGAAGTTCTGTTTATGATTTACTCTTTTTGTCATATCTATTAATAAATGTAATTTTACAAACTTAAGAATTGCATGAAATACGCTGTTGTAGATATCGAAACCACAGGTGGAAGTTACAAAAACGACAAAATTACTGAGATTGCTGTTTTTGTTTTTGATGGCGAACGGATCATAGATGAGTTTGTTTCGTTAATCAATCCCGAATGCAGTATACCTTACCATATTAGTCGTATGACTGGTATTACCAATCAAATGGTTTCGCATGCACCTAAGTTTTACGAAGTGGCAGCCAAAGTGGTTGAAATTACTACGGATTGCATTTTTGTGGCTCACAATGCGGTCTTCGACTATAATTTTATCAAGGCTGAATTTAATGCCTTGGGCTATACTTATCACCGCGAAACTATTTGTACTGTGCAAATGGGGCGCAAACATATACCCGGCAAAAAATCTTATAGTCTTGGAAATATTTGTGCTGATTTGGGAATTTCAATTAATGGTCGTCATCGGGCGGCGGGTGATGCCCTGGCAACCGTCGAATTGCTAAGATATATGCAACATCAGGGGAGTGGGATTTTTGAAAACAATATAATTGCCACCGGGAATAAACGATTACCTTCTCATTTGCATCCTTCTATAGATATGGAAGCTATTAATAAAATTCCCGATGCAGTGGGGGTCTATTATTTAATGGATGAGCAACAGGAAGTTATATACGTAGGTAAAAGTTTGCACATACGTTCAAGAATTTTTGAGCATCTGCGTAATACGACGAAAAGAAGGTCGGGGGAAATGGCGTCAAAAATTATTTCTGCCGGGTTCGAGACATCAGGAAGCGAACTGATGGCGTTGATTATTGAAGCGATGGAAATTAAAAAACGACAACCATACTATAATAAAGCAGGGCGAAGAGATTCCTCCACCTGGATGATCATTGCTTCAAAAAACAAAGAGGGATATATTTGTCTGAAAGCTTCTGCAAAGTCGGCCGAAGACGATGAGATTATCACTGCTTTTGAGAAAAAAGATCAAGCCTTGTCTTTTCTCGACGATATGATTTTTGATTTTGGTCTTTGTCAGAAATTGGCAGGCAGGCATTCCGGGAAGGGAGCCTGTTTTCATTTTCGCATAAATCGTTGTCGGGGAGCTTGTACTGGGCTGGAGTCACCTGAAAGTTATAATGAGCGGGTCATGAAAATGCTGGATTCGGATACCTACGATGCTCCCGATTTTTTTGTATTGATGCCTGGGCGACACGATGGTGAAAACGGGGTATTGGCAATACGTGGAGGACGTTTCAGAGGCTATGGTTTTATAGACAAGACGATGTCGTATAGCCCTGAATCGCTAGCAGATGAATTAACCCCAGCTGATGAAACACGTCATATCAGGAATATAATTCGTGCCTTTATCCGTGAAAAGAAAAATCTGAAAGTAGTTTATTACTAAGCTTGATTCTGGTCACGTAAATTCTTCGTTTCGTAAAGATTTACCTATAATGTGTAAATTAATCCTTACTTTTGCAGGCTTTTACAAAACGGGAAATAGAGGAATACATGATTACAGTATCTGATGTAAGAATTCAATTCGGAAAAAGAATTTTGTTCCAGGATGTAAATATTAAATTTACAGCCGGAAATTGTTATGGGATTATTGGTGCCAATGGTGCCGGGAAGTCAACTTTTTTAAAAGCTATTTCGGGAGAAATAGATGTAACCTCAGGAAATATATCTTTGGGACACGGCGAAAGACTTTCTGTTTTAAGTCAGGATCACTTTGCTTTCGACGAGTTTACTGTAATAGATACCGTTATGAAAGGGCATTCCCATTTATGGGATATCAGACTGGAAAAGGATTTGCTCTACGCCAAAACTGATTTTACTGAAGCCGATGGTATCCGGGCTGCCGATCTGGAAGCCAAGTTTGCTGACATGGATGGATGGAATGCCGAGAGTAATGCGGCGTCTCTCTTAAGTGCTATGGGAATCAAAGAAGCTTTTCATTATACTTTAATGAAGGATATGAGTGGGAAACAGAAAGTGAGAGTTCTTTTAGCTCAGGCGCTTTTTGGTAAACCCGATAATCTTTTGCTGGATGAGCCCACTAATGATTTGGACATTGAAACAGTTATGTGGCTGGAAAACTATTTGGCCAACTACGAAAATACGGTTTTGGTGGTTTCTCACGACAGGCATTTTCTGGATTCAATAAGTACACATACAGTAGATATTGATTTTGGTGGCATACAACTTTTTGCCGGCAATTATAGCTTCTGGTATCAGAGTAGTCAGCTTGCTTTACGTCAGCAGCAGACACAAAACCGAAAAGCGGAAGAAAAGAAGAAAGAATTATTGGAGTTTATTGCCCGGTTTTCGGCCAACGTGGCTAAGTCAAAGCAAACGACTAGCCGAAAGAAAATGATAGAAAAACTTAATATCGAGGACATAAAACCTTCTTCGAGAAAATATCCCGGGATTATTTTTTCGCCCGAGCGCGAAGTGGGAGATAGAATTCTCGACGTAAGCGGACTTTCGGCCAGCATGGATGGTACGGTTCTGTTTCGTAATATTGATTTTCAGGCCAACAAGGGAGACAAAATTGTAATTTTGTCAAAGGACCCCAGAGCAACCACCGCATTTTTCGAAATCATTAACGGCAACATGAAGGCTGAAGCGGGTAAATATCAATGGGGACAGACTATTACTCCCGCTTATCTGCCTCTTGATAATTCTCCGTTTTTCAGAAGTGAACTAAGCCTTTTCGACTGGTTTTGTCAGTTTACTGATGATACTACCGAAATTTTCATTCGTAGTTATCTGGGTAAAATGCTTTTTGCCGGTGACGAAATTTATAAGAAAGTGGAAGTCCTTTCGGGGGGAGAGAAAATGCGTTGTATGATAGCCCGAATGATGCTTATTAAAGCCAATACTTTGGTTTTGGATACGCCCACGAATCACCTTGATTTGGAAACTATACAGTCTTTTAATAATACGTTAATTCGTTTTCCCGGAAATGTCTTTATGTCGTCGCATGACCACGAGTTCATTCAGACAGTTTGTAACAGAATCATTGAAATAACGCCCAATGGAGCCATCGATAAAGTGATGGATTACGACGATTATATCATGGATGCAACCGTGAAAGAAACCCGAGACAAAAAATATGGAGTGAAAGTGAAGTAGCTCTTTGCTTTTTTCTTAAGAATTATATTCAGGAAACTCGTTTTTGAGGACAACCGTACGAGTTGTATAATCAATTTTATAAAGTAAATGGTTCAAACCATTAGTGGCCAATACCCACGAAGCCTTTTCTGTAAAATTATATTTGGTTGCCTGTTCAATGGTGGCTTGTGAAATGGCTATGCCGGGAGCTTTGCATTCGACCAGCATCCAGGGTAACATCTCGGGGCCGAAAACCACAATGTCGTATCGTACATTATATCCGGCAACGGTAAATGATTGTTCAACAGAAATGAGTCCGATAGGGTATTTTAGCTCTTGTATAAAATAGGCTAATACATGTTGTCTCACCCATTCTTCGGGGCTTAATCTGACGAATTTTTTCCGGATGGGATCAAAAATATGCTTTTTTTCAGCTACTTCTTTTATCCTGAAGGTGTATTCCGGGAAATTGAGTTGCTCCATTTTATCTTATAAGACAAGCCAAAAGTATGGCTTTGTGAGGAAAATAGGTCACCATATCCATTACTTCCCTGATGTTTACCCTAACTCCGTCTTTATACACAACGACCCAGGCGTCGGGTGTGCCCGAACTGAATTTTACCTGACGCGCTTCACCATAGTTGTTAAAGTTGCCTATTAAATATTTGTACCAGCCATCATGCTGAATTTGTTCTACGGGCATTTTTCCGGGATATCTGGCTTTTAGTTCTTTCTGAGGCATTGGTTTGCGTGATGCTCCTACTTGTACGTGAAAGATTACATTAGCTTGCTGGGGTATATCTATGCTTTTGAAGTTTCCTGAATTGCTGTTGTTATTGTTGTTACTTCTGTCGTTGGTGATAATATCTTTGGGTTGACCTGTTTCTGTTCTTTCAATATCTTGCTGCGTTGAATTGTCTCCCGTGCCGTTTTGTCCGTTTTTTAAATTGTTTTGTCCGTTGTCGGCTGTTTCTCCGTTATTCCCAGAGTTATTAACTGTGTTGCCATTTCCGTTAGTCTGTCCATTGTTTATAGTAGCAAAGGCGTCTGAAGGCTCCCCGGTATGCAAGTCAACTGCAAAAGTAGTGTCTGTTGTGGTCGAATCGATGGCATTTTTAACGGAAGCGGTTTCATTGATAAACTTGTAATAGTAAATATCTTTTTCGCCAAGACCTTCGGGACGTACCGAACTGAAATATCCTTCTTCCGATCCTACCCCTCCAAAAGAAATACAGTACATGTCATCATCCGTACTATTCATCGGATATCCAATGTTCTCAGGTGTTGTCCATACGCCGTTTTCAAAACGGGTACGGAAAATATCATAGCCACCCATCGAGTTGTGTCCTTTCGAACTAAAATATAATGTTTGACCGTCATCAGCAATGAAAACCCCTTCTTCATCATAGGGAGTATTAATTGTACTTCCCATATTTTCAGGCTCTGTCCATGTCTGGTCTTCCTTCATTTTTGAAATAAAAATATCATGTCCGCCCAATGTTTTCTGAGGATGATCACTAACAACAAAGATTGTTTTTCCATCTGGAGAAAGACAAGCAGAACTTTCGTGATATGGAGTGTTAATGATACGCATAGTGCGGGGGGCTGTCCAGGTAGATGATTCTAACTTTGATTCGTAGATGTCTCCTCCGTTGAGTAATCCTTTGTATATGTATAGCGTTTGGCCGTTATATGCCAATGCTACAGCAGCATCGTAGGTCGATGTGCTGATGGCATCACTTAATCTTTCGGGTTTTGACCATTCTTCACCAGTTTTTCTTGACACATAAATGTCTTCGTAGTATTCTTGTGTTTCTATATCAAACTTTTTTCCCTCCAGATTTTCCCTGCGGGATGTGAATATTAAAAAACTGTCGGTTTTTGTTGTTAATGGAGAATAGTCGTTATATTTTGAGTTGATATTAGGTCCTAGGTTTGAAATGCTAACTGCCTTTGCCTGCGAAGTAAGAGTTTTGCCACTTTCACATTCTGAA
>PHDH01000171.1 GCA_002840935.1 Bacteroidetes bacterium HGW-Bacteroidetes-21
TCGCCTGAAAAGATTATAGTTACGACAGAAAAGGATGCAATCCGTATAAGTTCTTGTTTTAAAAAAGAAATTATTAGTAAATTGCCGGTGTTTTATATCCCCATAGAAGTTGGATTTTTAACAAAGAACGAAGAAGAAAATTTTTACAAAATTATTACAGGATATGTTAGAAAAAATAAACCAGTCAGCAGCATTCATTTCTGAAAAAATATCATCACTTCCCGATGTGGGAATAATTCTTGGCACTGGCCTGGGCGGTCTGGCAAAAGAAATTGAAGTAGAAATATCTCTCCCTTACAATACCATTCCAAATTTTCCTGTTTCTACGGTCGAAGGTCATCATGGTCGCTTAATTTACGGCAAACTGGGAGGTAAAAAAGTACTTGCCATGCAAGGCAGATTTCATTATTACGAAGGCTATACCATGGAACAAGTTACTTTTCCGGTTAGAGTAATGAAAAAACTGGGCATTAAAGCTCTTTTTGTTTCCAATGCCAGTGGTGGCGTAAATCCTGATTTTGAGATTGGAGATGTGATGATTATTACCGATCACATGAATCTGATGCCCAATCCACTTTTAGGAAAAAATTATAATGAACTAGGACCCCGTTTCCCCGATATGAGTGAAGCGTATGATAAAAGAATGATTTCGATGGCCGAAGAAATTGCCCGTATGAATAACATTAAAATACAAAAAGGTGTTTATACCGGAGTAACAGGGCCGACGTTAGAAACACCGTCCGAATATAAATATTTCAGAATAATTGGAAGTGATACGGTTGGTATGTCTACTGTGCCCGAAGTTATTATTGCACGTCATTCGGGAATTCCTTGTTTTGCAATATCAATTATCACCGATCTGGGTGTTCCTGGAAAGATAGTTGAGGTCAGTCACGAAGAAATTGCCCCTAATGACTTTGATAATGAAAGAACTTATTTCTAAAATTTAATTTGTTGAATTTGTTATTTGATATTTAATTTTTTCCTATTTTTATACGCTGATTTATAGTATGCAATCCATAATAGAAAAAAATAACGACTTTATATTCCTGCTTTTCAAGGAGATGGAGAAAGATAATTTAGGTTATATCTATCGTGGAAGATTTACTCAAGAAATTACTGACAACATACTTTTACTCAGCGAAAGCAAATTGGAAAAAGAAGAACAATCATCAAAAACTAAAAAAAGAGTGTATTCTATTTTAGTTGAATGTCTTCAAAATATCACCCGCCATCAAGACGACACAGGAGATGAATCGCACGAAAGCCTGGGGTATTTTGTTCTTCAGAAAAAATCCGACAAATATTACATTACGACAGGGAACCTGATAGATAAAAATAATATTGATTACATTGAAAAACTGATAGCCAAGGTAAACAGTCTGGAGAAAGAAGAATTAAAAGCTTACTATAAAGAAATTTTAGAAGAAGGCCATTTTTCTCAAAAAGGCGGAGCCGGTCTAGGACTCATTGATATGGCAAAGAAATCGGGAAGCAAGCTTCAATATTATTTCAGAGATATTTCAGATGCTTTTTCCTATTTTTATTTGCATACCGTTCCTACTCTTGAAGAAGGACAAGATAAAAGCCTCAACCCACAGCACAGTCTTGAGTCTATTGTAAATATTCATCTTAAATTAAACGATAATAATGTACTACTTGTTTTCAACGGACTGTTGAATCAGGAAGGTCTCATGGGCATTCTTTCGTCCCTAGAAGGTCAGATGATGGGAAGTGCCACACTTAAGAAAAAAGTGTACTATGTTGTTGTCGAAATGTTACAGAATATCGTAAAACACGGCCTTAATCCCACCCAAGAATTAAATGCCAACCCCGGAATTTTTATTTTGGCCGAAAAAGACGATCAGTACCATATTCTAACCGGAAACTTTATTAATACCTCTCATGTCAACGAGTTAAAAACCAAACTCGATACAGTAAATGACATGTCAAACGATCAACTTGATCAGCTTTTTAACAAGTCATTGTTCGATTTCGAAAACGATAACTCTAAAAAAGCAGGATTAGGAATTATTGATCTTAAAATAAAAAGCAATAATCAACTCAGTTACTTTATCCACCCCGTCAATAATGAGTATTCATTCTTTTCGATGGAATGTATAATTCATTTTCAATAACATGGACAAATATTTTATATCTGAAAGCGAAGATACTCCCAGAATCGAATTCGATCCTGAAAATAAACTTTTTGAAATTTCTGGAAGGTCTCTACCCGAAAATGCAATAGGTTTTTACGAATCTGTATTAATATGGCTCGATAATTATTCTAAAGCTCCCTTAGAAATGACCGTCATGAATTTCAAACTGGAGTATTTTAATACTTCATCGGCCAAACAAATTGCCAAAATTCTTCTTTTACTTGAGAAGATGGCCGAAAAGGGTCAACGAGTTATTATTAACTGGTTTTACCATAAAGAAGATACAGATATGTATGCTTCCGGTAACCGCTTTTCGAAGCTTATAAGTCTTAACTTTAGCTTTATTGAACTTTAAGTTCAATTCCAATCAACAGTATATCGTCGGTTTGTTTGTTTTTTCCTTTCCAGGAGTGTAAATACTCTAAGAGCATTTCTTTTTGTGTTGCAAGTGGCAGATGTTTTATTTCACCCAGTTTTTTCTGTAGTCGTGAAAATAGAATCTTACGGTTTTCGGGTCCACCTAACTGATCGTGAAAACCATCCGTAAACATGTACAATGTAGAAGGTTTTTCTGGTTTTAAGGTATACGAGACATACTTGTGTTCTTCGGTTTTTGAAAATACACCACCCACGCTGTATATGTCCCCTTCAAGCACTCGAACAGCATTTTCATCAGCTATACACGCAATATGATTTGCCAAGGCTATTTCATAAGACTTGTTATGCTTATCGTATTTAAGTACAGACAAATCCATTCCCTCATCATATCGTTGATTACCGTGTGTATGCGAATGAAATAATTGCTTTGTTTTGTTGTTGAGGACATTTAAAAAATCATTCAGACTAATATCTGGATTCTCTTCTATTATATTATTCATTAATGTATTGGCTATAGTACTCATAAGCGCCCCAGCGATACCATGTCCGGTACAATCAGCCACAGCCAGCATATCACAGTTTTTACAGGCATGAAGCCAATAAAAGTCACCCGAAACAATATCGCGAGGTATAAATACTTTAAAAGCATTGCCAAAATGTGAACGTATGGCATCCGGACCGGGTAACATTGTTTTCTGAATAGTTAATGCATATTCGATACTTTCTGTAATCTGCTGGTTTTTCTGGGAAAGTTGCTGATTAACCTTAGCTAACTGATCAAGACTCGTAAAAATTTCCTCCTTTTGCTGTTGAATTTCTTGGTTCCTGTCTTTAAGCACGTGATTATGTCTCATTTTTACCCGATACAAATAAATCATAAGCACTACAACCAAAATGAAAAGCGATATGCCGATAAGCAGTGCATTGCGAATAATCAGACTTTTCTGCTCCTTCTGTTTTAAAAGTTCAATTTCCTTTTGCTTGGTTTTAAGATCATACTTAACCTGCATTAAAGATATTCTTTCATTGGCCTCTTGCGAAAAAATGGTGTCGTTTATTTCGACATAACGAGCAAGGTAGTAATATGCATCAGTGTAAAAACGAAGATTTTCGTTCGTTGTGGCTAAATTTATATAACAGTCACGTTTCTCCTTATTATACTCTAGTGAGTCGGCCACATCCAATGCTGTCATAAACATCTGTCGGGCATTTATGTATTTTTTCTCGCGCAGAAATAATTCTCCCATATGCCGGTATACCAACATTCTGTATGTCATCACTTTTAGCTTTGAAGCTATTCCCAATGCTTTATTGTAAATCACATAAGATTGATAGTAATCGTTTCTTTTAGCGCAAACAGAACCAATGCCGAGCAGACTATAAAACATTCCTTCTGAATTATTGTTGTTTTCTTCAATCAGGTAGCTCCTTTTGTAATACTTGTAAGCCTCGTGCAGACTATCTAGCGTTTCGTATATAACTCCTAATTTATATAGGTTATTGAGTATTTGATTTGCGGTGCCAGATTTTTCGGCATATACAAGAGATTTTTTAAAATATTCTATAGCTATGTCATTTCTTTTTTGTGACTGATATGCCATAGCGATATTATTATATGTTACTGATAATAAGTATGGATCGTTGATTTTTTCAGATAATTCAAGTGATTTAAAATGAAGTATTAACGCTTGTTCGTATTCTCCGAAAAATAATCGGATAGACCCAATAATATTTTGAGCCTCAATAGTGTTTCTTATGTTTTTTGTTTCGATGCTAATTTTTAAAGCTTCCTCGGCTAGTAACAGTGCGTCTTGGGGTCTGTTTCCTCTTATGTGTGATGCTTCTTTTATTAAGTCGGCAGCTCCTCTTCTTTGGGTTTCGCCCGAAAAGAATGTAGAAGGGACAATCAACAGACAAAAAACAAATACAAATTTTTTAAAGTAACTGTTATATATCATTGGATGAGATATTTTCAAACAAACCTCCGAGTATTAAAACGTCATCTACTTGTCTGCTGTCTCCCTTCCATTCCTCAAATGCGTTCAGCAGTTTCTCTTTCTGTTGCACGGGACTTAATAGTGCAATAGAATTTAGGAATTTAACAAAATTATCGGCCATATATTTCCTCGACTCTGTTCCTCCAAACTGATCCTGAAAACCATCGGAGTAAAGGAAAAATCCATTAAAATTTTCTGTCTTAAAAGTCTGATTCTTGAATCGCGCATTTCCTCGTGTAGAGAAGGAGCCTCCCACGGAAAAAAGATCTCCGCTTACTTTCACAACCCCATCACTATTGTAAAGAATTAATGGCATGTTTGCGCCGGCAAAGGTCAACTGTTTTTCTTCCGAATCGAAAACTAATATGGCCATATCCATACCGTCTTCCTGAATAAAATCGTTGCCCGAATCCTGACGTAATATTTCAATAACCTTTTCGTTCAACTGTTCTAGTATTAACGCAGGGTTCATGGCTTTTCCAACTTTCACTTGTTCGTTCAGCAACGAGTTGCCGATAAGAGACATAAAGGCACCCGGAACCCCATGGCCAGTGCAATCGGCTGCTACAACGATATGTTTAGTTCCAACTTTGTAAAACCAGTAAAAATCTCCACTTACAATATCTCTCGGCAGTAATAAAATAAATGAATCTGGAAAAATCTCACGAAAATGTTTTTCGCTGGGCAAAATGGCTTTCTGTATCTTTTCTGCGTAATCGATACTTTGAGAAATTAAGAGACTTTTTTTCTGAAGTTCCGCCAGACTGGAACTTAATTCTTCGCTCTGAACTTTAATCTTTTCTTCGGCTTCCTTAATTCGAGTAATATCCGTATCAATACCGATAACTTTCAGGACTTCACCCTTGTCGTTAAGAATGGGGGTTAATGTTGTTTGGGTCCAAAATTTATAACCTTTTACATGAGAAACGATAGCCTGATAAACAACCGATTTCTTCTCCTGTATACACTTATCCCAAATAGATTTTATTTCATCGCTAAAACTGGTCCCTTGAAGACTTCCTCCCTTCATACTGTAAAACTCTTCGGGACTATATCCGTACATTTTTTTCAGACTCTCATTTATCCATTCATACTTCCCGGTTTTATCCATAATCATCACCACGTTGTCCGTTTCTCGTGCCACGATAGAAAGTTTTTCCAATTCCGAATTAATTTCCTCAATCTCTTCTTTCTGTTTTGTGATTTCTTCCTGCGCCCTTTTCAATTGTGAGATATCCGAATCTATTGCCACTATCTTTTCAACTTCTCCATCCGAATTTAATATGGGAGTCAGTGTTGTTTGTGCCCAAAAAACGCTTCCATCTTTACGACATACGTCCGCCTCATATATAACTGTTTTTTTATTGTTCACACAATCATTAAAAAACGTAGAAATAGTTTCATTTTTGCTGTATTCTAATAAATTATCGGATCGTTCACTCACCAGCGATTGTAGATCATAGCCATTAAGTCTAATAAAACCATCATTAAGCCATTCGAATTTACCTGTTGCATCCATAATCATGATGGCATTGTCTGTTTCTCGTGCCACAATAGAGAGTTTCTCAAGTTCCCGGTTAATGATTTGTAACTGAAGATTTTTTAATTCGATCTCGTTTTTCTGTTTTTCAATTTCTGTCGTTCTTAAAGTAATCGTATTTTCAAGTCGGATATTTGCGCGTTTTAACCGGGCATTATTTATTCTGATAATGATATACACTAATACGAAAGCCAGAAGAAGATATATTATATAGGCCCACAAAGTGGTAAACCATGGCGATTCTACATGAATCTTAAAGCTACAGTAGGCCGACTCAATCCCATAGTAATTTCTTGCTTTTACTTTATAAACGTAATCGCCTGCCGGCAGAAATGAATAGTTTACCTTAGTTTCTTTTGCCCATTTGGACCAATCCTTGTCAAAACCTTCTAAAAAATAACTATATTCGTTGAGTTCGGATCTTTCAAACCACAAAGCAGCAAAGTCAACTGCCATTGAATTTTTATCAAAGGGTATTTTAAAATTATAATCTGGCTTCGTCATCTGCCCGTCAAAAATCAAGGAGTCTTTGCCAATAATTATTTTTCTAATACAAGTAGTAAATTCTTTATTATTGTTTGAATTCTCCTCTGTATTAAATGAATAAAGTCCTTTTGCATTTGAAAACCATAGCGTGTTATTTTCCGGATCGGGATAAGTAAAAAATACAGATTCATTATATCCGGGATATACAAGCGAAAGCACAGGCTTTTTCCCAGAAATATTGGTTTTTACAATCCCTTTGTCGGTGATAGAATAAATAAGTGAATCGGAATAAAGACAGATATTGATATATTTAATGGAATCGTTAAGATAGGTAGACGGAAACCATTTATCCGATTCGAAACGATGTAAAACCTCGTTATAAGCAAGCATTTTCCCGCTGTTATTAATTGTCATATGATTTAATCTTGACTCGGGCCCCACACTATTATTCATCGTGGTAGAAGTAAAAGGAAAGTCGAATAAATCAACTTTTGGAGAGGTATAATTATTCTCTGTGAAGGTTAAACAGGGTAGTTTCCCTTGTACTGTATTCAACCAGATTTTTCCATCACTGGTTTCGTAAAAGGTTCTGATTTCGTGTGATATTCCCTGAACCTGACCATGAGAAGTCCATTTTCCATTCACTTTTAAAAAGACAAAAACACCATAAAGATTACTTACAAATAATACATTTGGATTTTTTTTATAATGATAAAACATAAAACCAAATTCATTTTCCGAAATAGGAATCAACTGGTCGTTACGTAACATAAACAGGCCTTTTCTTGCGGCCGCAATAATATCATTATCTACCGTATCAATTTTTAAAAAAGAATAGAAACCTTTATTAATCTTATCAATGGCCACTAATGACTGATTGTTATCGACTACCGATGTCCTCAGTGTAAACCGGTATAATCCTTCAGTGGCGCCAATCCAAAATACATTGTCTTTTTTATACATCGAAAACAATAACCCGGAAGTCCCCGATTCGTTGGGGAAAAAGCTTAACGGGCTTCCCATTTCAATTTTTACAATGCCATTCTGTAAGGCTACCCACAAATTATTTTCACGATCGGTATATGAATAGTTTACACTATTGTATTTGAGACCATTAGATTTATTGAAAATATTAAATATTTTGCCGTCCTGTTTAATTATTACGACTCCGCCAGCCGATGTGGAAAAAGCAATATTATTTTGAATGGTAAATGCCCCGTGATAAATCTTGAACACTTTGAGATATTCGTTAGCCGGCGTATCAAACGTTTTAATAATAGACGTTTCGGTTGTTTCGGATAAAAGATCCTTCCAAGCTATTTTAAAAAGACCAAATTCGCCTGTCCCAATTAATATGTTTCCGTTGGCAAGCTGAAGCATGGAATAAACATTCTTGTCGGCAAAAAATTCCCCACCCCCACACAGCTTCACTTTATCGTTCATGACCTCAAATAAACCCATCCCCGATTGACGTACAAAAATATGGTTGTTTATCATAAACGCATACCGGAAGTCTTTCTCGGGGCGAATAATTTGTTGTAACGACTGATTTTTAAATATATAAATTCCTTTTAACCCAATAAAATATACTAGGCCATCCTTTTCAAAGACACTTAAAAAGGCAAAAAAATCTTGCTTGTCTTTGGGAATGCTGTCTATTAGAGAAAGATAAGTTGTTTTGTTGTTTTTATCAGGATATATCATACCCAGGTTATTATCTCCTCCACAATATATTTTTCCATCGGCGGCTTTTAAAAAACAACGAATGGTGCCATCCGTGGGAATAAGATTCCATGTAACACCATCATATTCAAGAATGCCGGATGAATTCCCAACATAAATCAATCCATTATCGCCCTGAATAATGGACCACGATTGCGAAAATACGTTTAATTCGTCGGCTGAATAGTATTTTATTTCTTTATTACCGGCATGACTTATACTCTGCGAAAACAAAGGCTGAGTGCTGAAAAACAATAATATTAGTAATACGGTTTGTTTCATGCTAATCATACGAAATTACAATTTTTAAAAATACAAAATCTAATAGATTGGACAAATATTTAATACGGATTCTTTTACTTGATAATGTGAAAGATATAAATTCTTGTTTTTGTTTTATTTTTGGATTTTGTTTTAAATGGCGGTTTATTTATCTTTGACCCAGAACTATTTATAACCTATACATGCCAAGAATATCATTTGTCATCCCTGTACTCAACGAAGAAAAAAACATTCCGCTGATATACAGTGAAATATCTGATGTGATTGGAGAATTTCCCCATATCGAACCCGAATGGATCTTTGTGAATGACGGAAGCGAAGATAATACCATGTTTGTTCTTGATGAACTCTCGCAACAGGATAAAAGAGTAAAAGTTATACATTTAACCCGTAATTTTGGTCATCAGGCCGCTTTAACTGCCGGAATGGATTTTGCTACGGGTCAGGCTATTATTACTATGGATTCTGATGGTCAGGATCCTCCTTCTGCCCTGCCCGAAATGATTGCCCGGTGGGAAGAGGGCTATCGTATTGTCTACGGTAAACGTATCACACGAAAAGACCCTTTCCTGAAAAGAATTACCGCTAAAATGTATTATGCGTTGCTGCGTAAATTTTCGGAGATAAAAATACCTGGAAATATTGGCGATTACAGACTCATCGATCGCTCTGTGCTCGACTACCTTTCGAAAATTGAAAAGTTTGCCATGAACGACTTTCTTGCTACTCGTAGCAGTAATGGCGATAAGTGGAAGGACTACGGAAAGAAAAAAAATCTTCAACGAATTTAACCCCGAATGGCACTAGACATAAAGATTGG
>PHDH01000172.1 GCA_002840935.1 Bacteroidetes bacterium HGW-Bacteroidetes-21
TTGTCTGTCTCGGCTGGACTGGAAAGTCCTGAGATGTATATCGCTACAAAGTCAATCAAGGACTGGAAAAAAGGATTACCCGAATTACATAAAATCCCGGCGGTGTTTGTGGTTGGGGCATAACGAATTGAATCTAGTGATTCTCAATGTTGGTTTTATGTTTGTAACATGATCGGATATTTGCTTAAAATCATTTTTCATTTTAGGCTTTTTTTGTATGTTTAAACTTTGATTTAATTTTCATGAGATATATTTCATTTCTATTAATATTCCTTTGCTTTTCAACACTTTTGTTCTCTCAAAACATTGATAGTCTAAAACAGGATTTAAAAAGACCTTTGGAGGATACAAGTCGGGTAAATACCCTTATTGAACTGGCCAAAGCCTATAAGTCAAAAAAGTCTGATACTACAGTTATTTTTATAAAAGAGGCTTACAATATTTCTTTTAAATCTGGTTATTTATTAGGTCAGATACATGCATGTTTTCAATATGGTACATGGTACCGAACGTTACAGAATATGGATAGTGCATTATTCTTTTTTAATAAATCGATACAAATTGCTAGTTCAGTTTATGATACTGTTGAAGTGTGTAAATCGCTTACACAGATTGGAAACATGTATTCCGATGTTGGCGAAGTCGAAAATTCTATTCGTTATCACGAGAAAAGTTTAAAACTTGGAATTGCCTCCAGAAGTTATGAGAAGGTGGGGATGAATCTTTATAATCTGGGGAATGAATACAAAAAAATTGGTGCGACTAAAAAGGCTTTGGGTTATTATCAGACTGCACGATTGGTATTTGAAACAATCAATGATGAAAGCAAATTGGCTTCAATTCTAAATACTATAGGTATTCTATATGTCGATTGGCTTAGTTTCGATAAAGCTATTGAGACTTATAATGAGGCTTTTAAGTTGTATCAAAAAAACAATAATTTTCAAGGAGAAGCAGATCTGAAAATCAATATGGGGCTTGTGTATATTAAACTTGGGGAATACGATAAGGCCATTGAATCATATCAGGAAGCCAGAACAATTAGTCAAACCATCAAGAACGTCAATAAGGAAGTTTATGCCCTTATACATTTGGCTTTAGTTAATACTGATTTATTTAATTTTAAAGAGGCTGATAAGTATATAGCAGAAATCAACCATTTATCCGATCAAGTTAGCCAGAAAGATATCGTAGCATTGTCTTATCAGGGAATAGGATATTGTAAACTTTATCAGAATAAGTGCCATGAAGCTTTAGACTACCTGTTAAAATGTATGGAAATTTCTAAAGAACTTCAATTAACAGAACGTTTGAATTCGAGTTATATTTATATCTCTCAAGCGTATATGTGTGTAGGAGATGCAAAGAAAGCCTCCGAATATTTCAGGAGTTATGAGCAGACGCGTGATAATGATAACAAAAGAGTGAATGACGCTCGTGTGAAGTTCGAGACTGCGCAGCAGGACAAAGAAATTAAGCTTTTAAATAAACAACAGGAGATAAATCAAAAACTGATTGTAGCCAAGGAGAAAGAAACAAAGCAACAACGATTAATTATATACATTTTTATTGCAGGTCTTGTTCTTATTGTTTTATTTTTGATTGTTGTTATTAATCAATACCGGCAGAAGAAAAAAGCCAATGTCTTGCTGGCCGAGCAGAAAATGTATATAGAAGACCAGAAGAAAGAAATTGAAGACTCTATCAATTACGCCCAAAGAATACAAAAGGCGGTGCTTACATTGAGTGATACTCAAGGTACACTCCTCGAAAAATCCTTTGTGCTTTTTCATCCAAAATCTATCGTTTCGGGCGATTTTTACTGGGCTACTGTGGTCGATCATTGGACTATCGTTACCGTGGCGGATTGTACCGGACATGGGGTGCCGGGGGCATTCATGTCTATGCTGGGGGTTAGTTACCTGTCAGAAATTGTACGTAAAAAAGAAGTGATTCAGGCAAGCCATGTATTGCAAGAGCTAAGAAAATATATTATTGACGCTCTCAAACAGCAAGGTCGCATTGGTGAACAAAAGGATGGTATGGATATCGCCCTTTGTGCAATCAATAATCAGACTTTGGAATGTCAGTTCGCAGGTGCCAATAATCCATTGTACTTGTATAAAAAATCAACTCAGGAGCTAAAGGAAATAAAAGGCGATAAAATGCCTGTAGCCATTTACGAAAGAATGAACGAATACACCAATCATGTCTTTCAGCTTGAAAAAGGCGATAGAATTTATATGTTTTCTGATGGCTATCCCGATCAGTTTGGTGGACCCAAAGGCAAGAAATTTATGTACAAAGGATTTAAGGAAATACTTTTACAAACATCCCATCTGCCTGTCAATGTGCAGTGTAATATGCTGGATGCCAATCTCACTGCATGGGTAGACTATATCGATAAATCTACCGGACATAAGTTCGAACAGATTGATGATATCACCATTATGGGGATAGAGATTTAGCCTTTTTCCTCTGCTTGTTTAAAACTATTCATATTTGTCTCTGCTTTCAAAGCCAAATCAGCGCTGATTTTCCTACATTTGAAATTGAAAAATATCGCCAGAAGTGAAAGTTTGTATAGCCGAAAAACCTAGTGTAGCAAAAGAAATTGCCCGAATACTGCAAGCCAGTAATCGTAAAGATGGTTACTTCGAAGGCAACGGATATCAGGTGACCTGGACCTTCGGCCATCTATGCACACTTAAAGCGCCTGACGATTATACGCCCCAATGGAAACAGTGGCGTATGAATACCTTGCCCATGATTCCTCCCCGCTTTGGGATTAAACTTATAGAAAACGACGGTGTAATAAAGCAGTTCAATACCATACAAACTCTGGTCACCGAATGTGATGAAGTGATAAACTGCGGTGATGCCGGTATTGAGGGTGAACTTATACAGCGATGGGTACTCACCAAGGCCGGATGCACCAAACCCCTCAAACGCCTGTGGATTTCATCCATGACAGATGAAGCCATTAAGGAAGGTTTCGAAAAACTAAAGGATGGCAACGATTTCGACCGCCTTTATGCTGCTGGAAATGCTCGTGCCATAGGCGATTGGTTGCTGGGCATGAACGCCAGCCGTTTGTACACACTGAAATATGCCGACAATAAAGGCGTATTGTCTATAGGAAGAGTCCAGACGCCCACACTGGCTTTGATTGTACGTCGCTACGAAGAAATTCAACGTTTTGTGTCCAAGCCTTTCTGGGAGATTAAAACGAATTACCGGGGTGTCATTTTCAATTCCACCAGCGGTCGCTTCGATACAGCCGAGGAAGCTTCTACGATTGTCGAAGAAATAAAAACCAATATCTTCGAAATAGTTTCTTTTGAACAGAAAAAAGGGAATGAAGCACCACCTAAACTTTTCGATTTAACTGCTTTGCAGGTTGAATGTAACAAGAAATACAGTTTTACCGCCGAAGACACACTCAAATATATTCAAAGTCTCTACGAGAAGAAAATGGTGACATATCCTCGCGTGGATACTACTTTCCTGCCCAACGACATGTATCCCAAAGTTCCAGATATATTAAAAAACATGGAGTCTTACGCTAATTTTACCGCTCCTTTGCTTGCCAAACCCATTAAGAAAAGCAAAAAGGTTTTTGACGATGCAAAAATAACCGATCACCACGCCATCATTCCTACCGGAATAAAGCCTTCCGGACTGATTCTGGAAGAAAAACAGGTCTACGATTTAATTGCCCGCCGTTTTATTGCAGTCTTCTATCCCGATTGTATCGTCTCCAACACTACAGTGATGGGAAAAGTAGTGGAACATGAATTTAAGGCTACCGGCAAAGTGATACTCGAAGACGGCTGGCGCGTGCTGTACCCCAAAAAGGATGCGGACAAAGATGAAGGCGAAGCCGACGAAGAACAGATCATGCCTCATTTTGAGAAGGGTGAAAAAGGGGAGCATATTCCCGATTTGCTCGAAAAGCAAACCCAACCGCCCAAAATGCTCACCGAAGCTACTTTGCTCAGAGCGATGGAAACAGCTGGCAAACAGGTCGAAGATGAAGAGTTGCGTGAGCTAATGAAAGAAAATGGTATTGGCAGACCTTCTACGCGCGCCAATATTATAGAAACCTTGTTCCGACGTAAGTTTGTTGTCCGCGAAAAGAAAAATCTGGTACCCACACAAACGGGCATACAACTAATAAATACGATACAAAACGAGTTACTCAAGTCGGCTGAGTTGACCGGTATTTGGGAAAAGAAATTGCGCCAGATTGAGAAAGGCGAGTACGACCCTAAAAACTTTCTCGACGAAATGAAAGAAATGGTGACACAGCTGGTGGCTGAAGTTAAACAAGAATCGAACAAAACCATTGCCATTGAGCAGGATGTAAAACCCGAAACCAAGGAAACCGAAAGTGCCGAAAAAGCTGACTCTTCCGAAACAAAGAAACCTGCCAAAAAGAAAGCTGAAAAATCGGTCGACTTATCTACTACAATATGCCCCAAATGTAAAAAGGGAACTATATTAAAAGGCAATACCGCCTATGGCTGCAGTGAGTATAAAAATGGCTGTACATTTAAAGTCATGTTTGTGAACTTTGGCAAAGAGCTCAACGAAAAGCAGGTTTTGGCATTGATTCAAAAAGGAAAAACACCGAAAATAAAAGGTCTTGAAATTGACGGCCAAAAATCAGATGCTGTACTGGCGCTTGATGATACGTTTAATGTGGTGGTGAAGAAAGAATAGCTAAGAGACTTTTTGCCCAAGAAGAAGTCTTATTTTTTTATAAAGATTTCTATAAATATTTTTCAATCGCCTTCCTCACACTTCCATGTTTTTTCAAAAGTGCTAATGCTTTATCGTAATCAATATTTAGTTGGGCCATAATCATTTTAGCGCCACGGTCGAGAAGTTTATTGTTTAATGGTTGCATGTCGACCATTTTGTTGCCTTTAATTTTGCCCAGTTTAATCATGAGGGAAGTAGAGATAATATTCAGTGTCATTTTCTGAGCCGTACCGCTTTTCATGCGGGTGCTTCCGGTGACAAACTCAGGTCCCACAATAACTTCGATAGGGTAGTGTGCTTCGGCTGCCAGAGGGGTGCCGGGATTAGAAGTAATACATCCGGTGTCTATGCCTGCCGAAGCGCATTTCTGAATAGCGCCAATCACATAGGGCGTAAAGCCCGAAGAGCTTATTCCTACCACAAAATCTTTGTCGGTAATTTTATATTCCTGTAGTTGTTTCCAGCCGGCATCCATATCGTCTTCGGCATGCTCAACCGCATTGCGAATGGCATGGTCTCCGCCGGCTATGATACCAATCACCAGACCCGGAGAAACTCCAAATGTAGGAGGACATTCAGATGCATCCAATATCCCCAGCCGGCCACTGGTGCCCGAGCCCAGATAAAAGAGCCTTCCGCCGGAATTCATTTTCAGAAAAGCCGCCTGAATAAGTGCTTCAACCATCGGTAATGCTTTCTTTACCGCTTTAGCCACTTTGTGATCTTCTTTGTTGATGGATACAATGATTTCGCTTACAGACATATTCTCAAGTCCGTCGTACAGTGAATTGGCTTCGGTAAATTTTTCCATGTTACAAAAAAAAAGCCCCGCAAGGGGCTGATTAATATTTTATAAATTAACTTATTTGTTAGCTTTTTTTGTTTCCACGTTCATTTTACTTTTTTGCCTGTCTTCCTGAAGTTGTTTCAAGGTAGCAGTTGTATATTCTTTTTCTTTATAGTAGATTTTTGTAACCCCTACATGATCCAGAAAACCTTTAAAATACACATCATCTTTTTTGCCATCGATAATCAGCAGGGCGTTACGTTGTCCCTGAGAATTAAGTCCTTTTACAGAAATGTTCACAACGCCTGCATAAGCTTTGCTTTTAGTGATAAAGTCCTGAATCATTTCGTCGGTAGTAAGACCGGAAATGTTAAAAACTATTCTGTAAGCACTGTCATTAGGTAGAGTGTGAAAATTTCCTCTGGGACCATCTATCATATGAATTGCAAGATTCTGTCCAAAAACGAATGTTGCTGAGAAAATTAAAACGATTGAAAACAAAACTTTTTTCATATTATATGATTTAGATTTACAAATATATTAAAAAATATAATACAGTGAAATATATTTTACTTTTTCATTATTCCAAACTAAAGCGACTGATTTCAAACCATTATAGCAAAATATATAGATTGTTTATTAATTTTGCATAAAAAAGAAATGGAAAGAGTCTTAAGCGGTATCAGGTCTACAGGGAATCTGCATCTGGGCAATTATTTTGGTGCCATTCAGAATTTTTTGAAATTACAGAATGAAAACGATTGTTATTTCTTTATTGCAGATTATCACTCGCTTACAACACATCCTGCACCCGAGAATCTTTTTGAAAATACACGTCAGGTACTGATCGAGTATCTTGCTGCAGGAATAGACCCCGAAAAATGTACTTTATATGTGCAAAGCGACGTGCCCGAAATTCCCGAACTCTATCTCCTGTTGAATATGAATGCTTATCAGGGAGAGTTGGAAAGATGTACAACTTTCAAGGATAAAGTACGCAAACAACCCGATAATGTCAACGCCGGACTTCTTACTTACCCTGTGCTAATGGCCGCAGATATCTTGATTCATCGTGCAACCAAAGTCCCTGTGGGAAAAGATCAGGAACAACATCTCGAAATGGCACGTACTTTTGCCAAACGCTTCAACTTCATGTACCATACTGATTACCTGATTGAGCCGGTGGCTTACAATTTTGGGAATGCCCTGGTGAAAGTTCCCGGTCTGGATGGTAGTGGTAAAATGGGAAAAAGTGAAAATAACGCTATTAACCTGATCGACGAACCAGAGGTGATTCGCAAAAAGGTGATGAAAGCAATGACCGATGGAGGTCCCACTGTTCCCAATCAGCCTATGCCCGAATCTATTGCCAATCTCTTTGCCATCATGAAAATTATCAGTGAGCCCGATACCTATCAATTTTTTATCGAACAATATAACAGTTGTACAGTGCGTTATGGCGATATGAAAAAGAAACTGGCCGAGGATATTATTGTTTTTACAACACCCATCCGTGAGAGAATAAAAGATATAAGTAAGGATGCAGATTATTTGAACAAAGTGGCAAAATTGGGTAAAGATAAAGCCAGAGCCAGTGCTACCGAAACAATATCCAATGTCCGTAAAATTATCGGATTCCGCTCATTTTAATACTTCCGGCATTGAAATTAACTGGCTTAATAACTAATATCAGAGCATTACAGTTTTTTCAACTATTTCGTTTTGTTGTCCTTTTTGCCGTAGGAATTGCCTTTGCCCAAGCGGGTCTGTCGAACGAAACCATTGGTGTTTACGAAAAATTCATTTTTCTGTCGGGTGCTGTCAGCTTTTTCTGGGTCAGCGGTCTCACACAATCCATGTTGTCGTATTATTCGAAAACAGTGCCAGATAAGACCGGAAAAAATCCCTTCTTTTTCCATATTTTCATCATTGGTCTAACGTTAACAGTCCTTACCAGTTTACTTATTCTGACTGCTGATAAGCAAATATCTTCACTTTTTCTTTCCCAAAAGGAAGTACCTTATCTCACGGCTTTCATTATTTATTTTTTGTTGTCGACTCCTTCCTTTGTCGTAGAGTTTTTCTATATACTTCTTAAAAAACCGAAGCATATAGTTGCCTATGGTATAATTACTTTTGGGGTACAATTCATTGTCGTTATCTTTCCAATTATCTGGGGCAAGGGACTTGAATATAGCTTGTGGGGACTTTGCATTATTTCTGCCATTCGGTTTTTATGGTCGCTCCAGATCATTTTCAAATATTCGTCTTTTCGTTTCTCCTTCAACTTTTGTAAAAAGTTTCTTGCATTTTCTTATCCCTTAATATTGATGGCGATGATTTCGGGCTCTTTGCCCTACATCGATGGAGTTTTTGTTTCTCATTATTTTGACGATGCTACCTTTGCCATTTTTCGTTATGGAGCCCGGGAATTTCCCCTCACTTTACTGATGGCCAATGCGCTGAGCAATGCCATGATTCCGGAGTTCTCCTCAGACACCACACGAAGTCAGGCTAATGCTAAAATCAAGTCAGGCTCTTTACAGCTGATGCATATATTTTTTCCGACATCTATTGCTCTATTATTCTTCAGCCGGGAATTATACCCCATATTATTCAACCCCGATTTCATTCAGGCGTCCTCCATTTTTAATATACTTTTACTATTGGTTATCAGTCGCTTGGTCTTCCCACAGACCTTGCTCCTGGGATATGGGAGAAACAAAGACTTGCTAACAGCCACTGTGATTGAATTTGTGTTCAAAGTGGGATTGACTTTTTTATTGATTACCCGATATGGCGTTTTTGGCGTGGCTATTTCTACTGTCCTGGCATTTTATGTAGAAAAGTTGTGGCTTATTATTGTCTTGAAAAAGAAATTAAAACTGAGTCCAAAGTCCTATATACCCGTTAACTGGTT
>PHDH01000173.1 GCA_002840935.1 Bacteroidetes bacterium HGW-Bacteroidetes-21
ACATGATATCTGCATCAGAAACAGGAATTTATGCGGTAGGTTATCAGGTTGGGATGATCATGTCGTTGCTGCAGAGTTCTTTTAATCAGGCATGGGTGCCCTGGCTTTTTGGAAAGCTAAAGACCAACGACGATCAAATTAAACTCAAAATTGTAAAGTACACCTATCTTTATTTTTTATTGATGATAATTTGTGCTGCGGTTATTATTCTTCTGGCTCCATTGTTTTTCAAAGTTTTTATTGGTGATTCCTTTGCAGCCGGTATAAATTTCGTCTTTTATATTGCTCTGGGCTTTGCTGTTAACGGAATGTATAAAATGGTGGTTAATTATATTTTCTACATTAAGAAGACCTATTTAATTGCCATACTTACAGTAATAACTGCTACCACAAGTATTACTTTGAACTATGTCCTGATCTCCAGAAATGGAGCTATAGGAGCGGCTCAGTCGACTGCCATTACATTTACACTTGAATTTATTCTTGCATGGGTTTTAAGTGCCAGTTTATTTAAAATGCCCTGGATGTATTTTTTGAAAAAGAAAAAGTAATTATAGATTTCTAATAAGGTGATATCCACTTAATGTTTTCCTGTTCAGCCATTTTTACAATTTGAATAAAAGCATTTTGAACAATTTTTGATCCGGAAAAGTTACATGGGTGAATGAGAACGGGGACATCCTGCTTTTTTGCAATTTTAATCAGATCGGAAATGTCTTTTAAGTTTTTATGTCTGTAATCGGGTTCAATCCAAAACATGTTTTGAAAATAATTGTTTTGTGGAAGAAGTGACATCGGAGAATCGGCAATACCATTTCCAAAATAAAAACTACAATCTGTGGTCACGGTCCATTCATTATATTTCTCAGGTTCGTAAGGCGGGTAATGGTGTTTGCCCAGCTTGAGTTCGCCAGAACCATGTTTGGTAAAACTCTCAATTTTTTGCCCAGTCTTTTCTTCAAGTATTTGCAATTCATTTAAGAATGTGTCGTATTCCTGAGTGTTTTCTGCGTGTAAGCCAATTTTATGCCCCCCTTCTTTGTATAGTTTTAATATGTTTTCTGTTGGTAATGTACAGAGCCTGTGATAAAAGTAGCCGGGAATATTTTGTTTATTGCAGAATAAAATAAACTCTTCGAGGTGAGTCAAATAGCCTAAATGTTTGCAGTTGAAAATAATATAATCCTCAGAAAACTTACTAAAGACTCTTTTCAAAAAACTGGCATTCCCATAGGGTTTGTCTACATCAACTCGAAGAATCAAGGCCATATTAAAAAGTGCTTCGGTAAAAAAATTTGAGTAAAACTTCGGCCAGAAAGGGGGCTTTATTGACCGTAAAATAGGGTGTGAGATTTCCGCCGAATCCCCTAAAATAACTTTCAATGGGCTTTAGCATTGAGCCTTCGAAGTCGAAGCATTTTAAGCCCATTTCTTTGGATAAAAGTATAGAATTCCAGATGCAACTGGCACCTGCTCCGCTGTGTTTATTGGAACTGTCATATCCTCCCAGCAAGTAGTACGTTTTTTCCTGGTCGAAAATACAGAACGACGTGGCAATGGGTTTGCCATCGTGGTATGCCACAAAGGCAAAAGAATGGTTAGGATTGGCAAATTCAAAAAGTATTTTTTTGATATAATCGTTGTACGAATTGCTGTTTTGTCTGTCGAGCGAATTATTTACCAGAGACAATACGATGTTCATGTCGTTGGTTTTGTTGACGGTGATTCCGTCTTTTTCCGCTTTCTTTATATCGTTTCGTCGTTCGGGTGTCATGGCGCCCGAGATGGTTTCGATAGACTGGTCAAGTGGAATGAGATAGGTGTAATTGGGAATGACTTTAAACTTTTTCCAGATGAAAGGCTGAAAATCGGTAAATCCCGAAGAAAAAGCGATAGAAATCAAAGCTGTTTTCGAAGCCAGAAAATCGGATATTTCGGTGATTATTTTTTTTTCAGTCGAATTGTAATTGGCCTTATTTTTAGAAGGATTGTCGATCCATAATCCGGCATAGGGAGTGAAAAGTGGTGTCCTGTAAGCGGGGAAAAACATTTTCTTGAAATATCTTACATAGAAGAATGCCAGCGCTTTATTGTCTTTGTTTACCGTTTTGTAAAACTTAAGATCATCGAATAAACCAATCCATGCACTGGTCAGAAAAATTGAATTTCCATGACGGTCACATAGGGTAGCAAATTCGCTTCTGCTGATCTCAAGGGTTGTCATTACTCAGACTAGTTTTATTAAAATACGAAGATAAAGCAAATACGATAAAAACATTTAGTGTGATGGCGATAATTCTTAATATGCTTTCAAAACTTAGTTCTGCCATTCCCATCAGGAAAAAAATGCTGAAAAGACTCCATTTTACAAAATAGTTTTTCGAAAAGTATTCGTCTACATTTTTAATGATCCACATACTAAAAGCCAGCGAAGCAACATAAATTGAAGTAGCTGCAACAATGCCGTATTTAATAATCAAATCTCCGACAAAAAAAGTAGGGGAAGAGCAACCCATGCCATCTCCATTGTACATGAAATTGCAAATCTGATTCTTAATGGGCACAGCCGCTTCAAAAATATAGTTGATGTCGAGAGCGTGAAAGCGGTATATCATACAAACGCCCTGAGTGACGAAAAATCGCCGGAGTGGTGATGTCGCCAGATATTCGATTGTGCCCGGATCAGTGAAATTAATTCCTTTTGTAATGCCATATACGACAAGAAGGACAACCACAATGCCAACAAATTTGAAATTGATTTTTCTTTCCAGTATCGTAAACCAGAAAAAAATGGCAAAAAATGTAATGATGCCTTTGTGCCCTGAAATAATCAAAAGCAGGAAGACCAGGCCGGTAAGTAGTATTTTGAAATAGACGCTTTTAATCATTGGGTAGAAATAGAAAAAAATGGCCGGTACAATAAAAAGCATCACCGTCGAGAAGGTATAGAAGTGAGGAATATTACCGCTTACATCAGGTCGTTCTAAAAGCTCTCCATTAAATAAAAGGGAAATCAGCGGGAATCGCATAAAGTAAATGCCAATGTAAGCTATAATAGTCAGAATAATCACTCCAAAATAAATGAATGTCAGTTTGTTGACTTTATTTTCAGAAAATTTCTCAACATATTTTTTATTGATTACAGGGAAAAATTTCTTGTTCTTGAAAAAGAGAAAGAATAGATTGAGGCTTATAATCACGGAGGAGAAATTGATATAATGAGTCAGTGTGCTATTTTCGAAATACCGATAGGCTGTGCCGCCCGAAATAAAATATAGGGCAGGGGAGTAGAAAATGATAAATACAAAGAGGAAATATAAGGCATAGGCGTTCTTGTACTCCTTATTTTTGAAGATAAGAAAAATCAGCAGTAGAGTTAAGGCGGATAATACAGAAAAGCTGATATACATTCGTTTATGTCTGTAGTTTATTTTAATCCCATATTTATGGGTCCTGCAAAATTAAAAAACTTTTCAGGAAGAAATAATTATTCGTGTTGCACAATGTCAATCAATGTGTAATGAAGTATAGCTCTTTTTGTATTTTCAAAAGCTTTTTAATATGTTTGTTCACCTTTATCAGGAAAACTCATTGCAATGAAACTCATTATCCTTACCCAATATTTTCCGCCCGAAGTGGGTGCGCCACAGAACCGGTTGTTCGAACTGGCTGTGAGACTTCGTAAAGTTGGCATGGATGTGACCATCATGACGGCCATGCCGAATTATCCGCAAATGAAGGTACACAAGGGCTATCGGTGGAGGCTTCATAAAAAAGAAGTGATGGAGGGTATGACAGTTCATCGCTCATGGATTTATGCAGGATCATCGAAGCGCATTATTCCCAGACTCTTTAATTACTTTTCCTTTGTATTCTCTTCAATGTTGGTGGGCCTGTTTGTTTTAAGGAAAAGCGATTTTCTGATGGTCGAATCGCCGCCACTATTTTTAGGCATCTCAGCGCGTTTTCTGTGCCGGATGAAAAGGGCTAAAATGATTTTCAATGTTTCTGACCTCTGGCCCGAAAGTGCTGAGAAATTGGGACTGGTGACTAATCGCACAATGCTTAACTGGGCATATAAGCTAGAACGTCATTGCTATAAAAAATCGGCGCTAATAACCGGACAGACACAGGGCATATGCCGGGATATACAAAAACGATTTCCACAGAAAAAAGTCTATTGGCTGAAAAACGGCGTGGATATTAATTTTTACGATTTCAAAAAGCAGAATTCGGGTGCATGGCGAAAAGAACATGCTTTTTCGGACAACGATTTTATCCTTTTTTATGGGGGGATACTGGGCTTTGCTCAGGGACTCGAAGTGATACTGAAAGCAGCCTCCAGATTAAAAGAGCATACGAACATTAAATTTTTGATTTTGGGAAGCGGTCCTGAGAAGGATAAACTGATTACCATGAAGCATGATTTACATCTCGATACTGTTGTTTTTCTGGATGCTGTTCCAAAAAGCCAGATGCAAGAGATTATTGCTTCAACCAACGCCTCTATTGTTCCATTGAAACGTAACGACCTTTTTAAAGGGGCTATTCCTTCAAAAATATTTGAAAATCTGGCGTTGAAGAAACCCATACTCTTAGGTGTCGAGGGGGAGGCCAAAGAGCTTTTTATTGATACCGGGAAATGTGGTCTTTTCTTCACTCCAGAAAACGACGAGGAACTGGCAATACAAATTTTGGAATTGTACCGCAATCCAGCTTTGGTTGAAGAAATGGGAGAGAACGGTCATAAATTCGCATCAGTAAACTTTAACCGGGACATTATAGCTTCTGAGTTATTTGAAGAAATTCAAAAGCTTAAAACAAAATAGATAAAAATACGTTTATGACAATAATGACAGAAAAAATCGGCATAAAAGCATGGTTATCACAAGGCAAACAGGTACAGATTACCGGTATGTTACTGGCTTTTGCTTTGCCATTTGGGAAAGTCTATGTGCCTCCATTTATTGCCTTGTTTTTAATTTCTTTAATTATTAGTCCCGGTTTTGGACGACTGGAAAAGCCTCTGGGGGCAAAGAAATTTCTGTTTTTGTTGCCGGTTTATTATCTCTTACATGTTTTGGGATTATTATGGACAGACAATATCTCCTATGGACTTTCCGATCTGGAGATTAAAGCTTCCTTGTTACTTTTTCCACTATTCTTTTTTCTGGCTCCTTCCCGTTATTTTGATGCTGCCTTTTTGAAGAAAATTGTTCCTGCCTTTTTATTGGGTTGCTTTGTCTCAGTGGTGATAAGTGGCATCTTTGCTTTTGGTATGTACCTAGAGACAAAGGATATCTGCTCGTTTTATTACAGCAACTCTTCCATTTTTATGCATACTTCGTATCTCAGCATGTATATTGTATTTGCGTTGTATGCATTATATGCTTTGGATTTTAAGCGATCAACTTTCTTCTACTTCCTTTTTGGGCTAACACTTTTCCTTGTTTTTTATCTGAATCTGTTAAGTTCAAAAGCCGGACTGTTGTCATTCATTTTTGTAATAGCTGCCATACTTTTTGAGATACTTATAAAAAGGAAGTTCAGATTAATTCTTGTATTTGTGGTATTTCCAGTGATGGTTTATTTGGCAAGTTCTTATTTTTTCCCATCCAGCTCGTCAAGAATGATAAGTGCTGTGAGTAATTTGAATCAATCGGAAGCCGTATTGAATACCACAGGTGAAAGTACGGCCGATCGAATATTAATCTGGAAAGTAGCGTATCGTCTTGGAATGAGCCAACCATTTACCGGAACCGGAACAGGAGATGTTAAAGACGAATTGATTAAAACATACGTTGATAATGGATTGACTTATCCCGCTCAACTCAAACTGAATGCACATAACCAGTTTATGCAGTCGTTTGTAGCTTTGGGCATACCGGCTTTGATTATTCTATTGATTAGTTTTATCGTTCCCTTATGGGTGTCAATACGTCGTAAATACTGGCTGTACACCGTATTTATCTTAGTGTTTGGTTTTAATATTCTGGTCGAGTCCATGCTGGAAGTACAAGCCGGAATCGTCTTTTATGCGTTCTGGAACAGTTTGCTGTGGGTTATTTTAGCCAATGGTTTAAATCAGAAAAATCAAAGGGTATAAAAATTATTCCTTAAATCGAAATCCGTTCAGGTATAAAGTCTGGTAATTATAATTGATTTCTTCTTTCGAATAAACCATCATTACTGCCAGTGCTTTCTGGTCTGCCCATGCTTTGACTGAATAATTATTGCCGTTAGTATCTTCCCAATAGTCTATAACACCTACCGCTTCGGGATGGGATTCCAGAGTATGCCCTTTCCCGTAGCCAGCGGATGCATTGATTCCGAATTGCTCTTGAATAAAATCAAGGTAAGATGTAATTAATAGTTCAATTTCTGATGCAGGGGCATCCTTATAAGTGTCTTCTAACAATACAAGTATGATGGCATAATTTGTATTGTCAACTATAACTTCTCCGGTATAAATGTTTAAACCATCGTCAGATTTTTGATTCTCAAAAGTTCCCGGATCGGCAGGGAAATAGGCGCTGTAACCTGTATCATTAATGGAGTATTTTTGAAATCTGGGTGCTTGAGCATACACTGATGTGATGCAAGAACTAATGATTACTATTATTAGAAGAAAAATTTTCATTTTTTGATTTTTTTCAAATGTACAAAAATACTTCTTTCAAAATTTGTTGAAAAAATATTTATTATTCAGGCAACCTTTTACTTGTTTTTGGTATCTTAGTATTGTAACAATTACTGAATTATGGAACTGTCTGAATTGTTCAAAATAGAAAATAAAATTGAACCCGCAGCGGGTCGTATTATTATTTCGGAGCCTTTATCAAGAGACGGCTTCTTTGGCAGGTCGGTTATTGTAATGACTGAACATAACGACAACGGATCCCTGGGATTTATCCTGAATAAGTCGACCGGGCTGTCGGTAAATAGTTTTATCAGCGACTGCAACGACGAGAGTTTTCCCGTCTATGTGGGCGGTCCTGTTTCTACAAATACTTTACATTTTATTCATACCATCGGTATGAAACTTCCCAAGTCTAAACAAATTAAAGACGGCCTGTTCTGGGGAGGTGATTTTGACCTGCTGAAAAAACTAATTAATAGTGGTACCATAACTCCTGCCGAAGTTCGCTTTTTTGTGGGCTATTCCGGTTGGTCGCCCTCTCAACTACAGGGCGAGCTGGATAATAATTCGTGGTTGGTTTCTGAAATGCCTACTAAGCAAATCATGACTCCTGACGAAGATAACTTGTGGAAAAATTCGGTTATTGGTACCAGTGACGATTACAAGTTCTGGCTCAATATTCCGTCCAATCCCAACTGGAATTAGTTTCTTAGTCATCTTCATTTGAAGGGTCAAAGAGTTTCTAATAACCCTTAATTTTTGCAATATTTTAAAGAAAATATGTGATATTTGCATTTTGCAAAATGTCCTAATTTAATTGTAATGGCAGATATCCGCGAGTTTATTCAGAATGAAATTAAAAGTTTGGCTTTTAAGAAAGTAGGCTTCGATGATTCGTTAGTGAAATCTAAACTATTAGACTCTATTACTTTTGTCGAGTTATTGGTGTCTATCGAAGATAAAACCGGAAAGACCTTCCCTCAACATATGGTTAACCCCGAGAATCTGGATACCATCAACATGATATGTCAGGTTTTGGAAACGCTATAAGTAAAAAATGAAAAAAGTAGTTCTCTTTCATCTTTTACCTGTACTGTTTTGTATTGCCGGATTACTGTTTTTCTATCATGATCTAAACTCTATCTTTTTCAAAAAGACGAGTCCTAAGGAAATTGACAAATCGTTATCCCTTATTGGAAATTTCACAACGCATCCCGAATATGAAGATTTATTTTTGACTACTGGCGACAGTTCTGAAAAAATCTGGATGCTGGGTTCTTCCGAATTAGGGGTTAATACGGATGCAACCCCCTACAACTTCATCAATAATAATTTTAAAACACGTTTAACAGCGGTAGGTCATGCAGGAAACCAATCTCTTTCTATATATTCTATGTTGCTTGCCAATGTGTCGAAACTCAGGAATGCTCCGATAATAATTTTAGTATCTCCCGGTTGGTTTAACTCTAAAAGTGCTGCAGGTACCAGTGCACAGATTTTTTTAGAATTTAATTCTACTCCTTTCCTGGATAATATAGTCTTCAACGATTCGGATAAAGCATTCAGACAGTACGAGGCAAAGCGAGTTTCTGAATTGTTTGATGAACTTTCTAATCCTTCCCTTGCATTGAAAGCAATGTATTTTGAAAATTATTCAGAAAGGAACGTAATTTCA
>PHDH01000174.1 GCA_002840935.1 Bacteroidetes bacterium HGW-Bacteroidetes-21
AACTCCCGCTGATCTCGCAGATAATCGCAGATTTTTATTAAACTAATAAATAATCCTCTGTGTTTCTCTGTGCCTCCTCTGTGGAACTCTGTGTAATTATGTAGTATTTATTTAAAAACCCGAATTGCAAAAGCCGAAAAAAAATAGCAATTTTGATGAAAATTATTTCATGCAGCCATTAGCGGAGCGGTTGAGACCAAAGACCTTTGAGGATATTGCCGGACAGGAGCATCTGGTGGGGCCTGGTACGATATTTCGTAAGATGGTGGAGTCGGGTAATATTGGCTCGATGATATTCTGGGGACCTCCGGGTGTAGGGAAAACCACATTAGCTCAAATGATTTCGGGTCTTTCGGGACGGCAATTTTATATGCTGAGTGCTGTGAGCAGTGGCGTTAAAGATGTGCGGGAAGTGATAGAACGTGCTAAACGTGAGAGTATGTCAGGTATTAAATCGCCCATACTTTTTATCGACGAAATTCACCGTTTTTCGAAATCGCAGCAGGATTCATTGCTGGCTGCTGTGGAACAGGGAATTGTTACCTTAATTGGAGCAACGACAGAAAATCCTTCGTTTGAAGTTATTTCGCCGTTATTGTCGCGTTGCCATGTTAATATTTTAAAAAGTCTGGAGGCCGGACACCTGACATCACTTCTGAACTCAGCCATTAAGCGCGATGAGTTTCTTTCGGCCGTCAAATGGAAGATTACGGAGACCGATGCATTATTCCGCTTTTCTGGTGGTGATGCCCGCAAGCTGCTCAACATTATCGAAATGTTGTATCACTCTCAGCCAGCTGGAAATATTCAAATCGACAATAAGACAGTAACAGAACTCCTCCAACAAAATATGGCCATGTACGACAAGGGCGGGGAGATGCATTATGATGTTATTTCTGCTTTCATTAAGTCGGTGCGGGGGAGTGATCCCAACGCTGCAGTCTATTACATGGCACGTATGCTGGATGGGGGAGAAGATCCATTGTTTATAGCCCGTCGATTGATTATTCTGGCAGCCGAGGATATTGGTCTGGCTAATCCCAACGGTTTACTACTGGCTCAGTCCTGTTTTCAGGCAGTACATTCTATTGGCATGCCCGAAGCCCGTATTATTCTTTCAGAAGCCACTATTTACCTGGCGACTTCGCCTAAAAGTAATTCAGCCTATCAGGCTGTCGATGCAGCATTGGAATTTGTCCGTAAGACCGGAAATTTGCCGGTTCCATTACATCTTAGAAATGCTCCCACCAAACTAATGAAGAACATTGGTTATGGTAAGGACTATAAATATGCTCACAGCTATGAAGGTAATTTTGTGGATCAGGAGTTTCTGCCCGACAAAGCTTCAGGAACTATTTTTTACAACCCACAGGAAAATCTGCGTGAGAAAGAAATCAAACTTTACCTTTCTGTGAGATGGAAGGGAAAGTATGGGTATAAGTAACAGGTATTATAAAAAAAACTGCCCGCTTTCGCAGGCAGTTTAAAACGTATGAATTTTGGAGGGAGGTTTATTTTTTTACAATTACCTTTTTCATGTTTACGGTATCACCTTGTTTTACTTTGATGATATACATGCCTTCGGGCAGATTGGCTGAATAAATGCCAGTTACATCCATATCCGACTGACCAGCGACAATCAATCTTCCGCTCAAATCTGTTACACTGAATGTGTAGGGCGCTTTGGCGTTGATGCGGAACATTTCTCCTGCCGGATTAGGATATACTTCAAACATAACTTTTGAAAGACTTGTAATTCCCATGGCTTGGCTAATGTGAATATAGCTTGAGAAAGTTGTAAGTACTTTGGTGCCACAATCAATGGTTAATACAACAAGCTGGTTTCCAATAACGCTGAACTCATAAGTAATATCAAGGGTTTGAGTCTGGCCTGCATAAGTGAAGATCCAGGTTACAACTATAAAGTTATTGTTGATTACATTAATCTGACTGATATAGAAACTATCGGGCACAAAATTCAGGCAAGTGTCGATAATAGGGCTGTAAAGTGTGTCAACAATATTGTTTCCATTGGTTGTGTCGTAAGGTTCATAAATATATGCAGTATAGTACATGCCGTTTGGACAAGCAGGGTTGCTGTCGTATACATTTAAGGAATATGAACCAGAAGTTAAACCTGAAATGTCTTCTGTGGTTTCACTTGTATTCCAGAGGTAAGTGTAAGGAGGTGTTCCACCTGAAACTGTAACATCAATAGCGCCATCATTGCCACCAATAACAGAAACCGGAGTAATATCTAGAGTAGCTGTCAGTGTGCATGGATTTGTACTGTCAATATAAATTGAATCGCAGTAGGTGCAAGTTTGACCATTGAGAGTAGTAACTGTCAAACAAATATCCGAAACAAAATTGCTTGTGTTATAAACAACAAAAGGATTCTGCATGGTTGATGTTGCAGGAGTTCCGCCATTGAAAGACCAGTTGTAAGAGGCAATGGGATTCACAGAATCGTTGTACGCGTTAAACTGGAAGCTTCCATTACCATTGTCAATATATGTGAAATCAGCGTAGCAGCCGGTAGATGTTGAATCTATAAGGGTAATGCTTGCTTGAGCTATACAACCATTAAAATCTGTAGTCATTACTGTATACGTTCCGGGGCAAAGGTTAGTAATACTGGCAGTAGTTTGCATCCCGTTATTCCACAAATACGTATAAGGAGGTGTCCCAGCACTAGCTGTTGCAGTTGCAGAGCCATTGCACTGACCAGCTGTAGGGTGTGTGCCCTGAATAGATACATACACAGTACAATTGTCGAAATAGACTGAATCGCAGAAAGTTCCTGAACATCCACTGGAAGTATTAATCGTTAGACAAACATCGTACGATGTATTTGAATTTAATACCATCATCGGACTCTGAGTTGATGCTGTATAGCTTGCACCACCACCATTAAATGTCCACATCCAGGAAGTAACAGAATCTGCCGGACTATTCAGCGAATCGGCAAAACCCATAAAATAAACTTCATTGTTAGCGCCTGTTTGCCAGGAAAAACTTGGTTGACAAAGCTGTCCAGAAGCAAAAAGCGTTGAAACAGCCAATGTTAAGATTAAGATTAGTTTTTTCATATGATTTGGTTTTAAAATTTGATTAAATAACACAGGTTTTTGAAAAGGTTGTCTGATTAATTGAAGAAATATCGTATGCCTCCATTTATCCCCCAGGATGTCCATTTCTGGCTGATTCCAGAGTTTTTTGGCGTAGAGGAAATGAACGATGTCCGAATTTCCGGGCCTACAAAAAGCATCAGTTGGGATTGTGGATAATAGTGGAATAAAAGTTTTAGTCCGCCGGATAAAACAAATTTCTGCGTGGGGAATGTTTCACTGGGGAGCATCACTTCAGAAGTCCCATTATAAAAGGATCCCTTTCTACGAAAAAGTATTCCGGGTATTATTCCTGCATTGACAGAATAACCCCAATTCCCTTTATTAATTTCGATACCAGCCCAGAAGGGAAATTCTACCAACGAATATTGAGCTCTGAGTTTTGAGAAATCCACTGTATCGAATAAGGTAATTGGCAGTGTGTCGTAAATAGAAACCAGACTGGTGTCGAAATCCAGTTTCTGAACAGAGTCAATAACATGAATCATTGAGTCCGACATGTATGTATAGTGCCAATACTGAGTTGTGTCGACCAGATAATAATTGTCGCCCGAATTAAATGTATACGGTGTGCCATTATAGGATAATGCAAATGAATTTACCGGATTTGTAAGAACCATACCATAATCTGTCATTTCCTCAAATTGGGAATAACTAATTCCGCCACTCAGATTTAAATTTTTATGTTGATATGTAATCATAGCACTTGTATTGAAAAAGCTAAGTCCGGGTTTTAGCGCTTCTTCCCGGCTGTCGGTAAAACTTTGTTTTTCAGGATTCAGTGCTTTTATTTTTGTATTCAAAATATGTGCAGATGCCGAAACATCAACAGCCCAATGGGTGAATCGGATTTTTGTTGTGTCGGGGTTTACGAAGTTTGCCAATTCGGGATTGATCGTGACGGTTGAAATGCCTGAATATTTCAGCGAATGTAATTTGTGTATGATATAAGGATCAGTTTCGTTAGACAACACTGTTTCGGATAAAATATTTTCATCATTTTGTTTCGTGCTTTTTGAGGTGTTGAATGTAAAACGTTCTTCAGGTGTTACTTGGGTTGATGGGGTCTCGTTATTTGAGTTGATATCTGTTGTCTGATTTTGAGTTACATCAACTGGATTTTTATTTGTTTTAATTTCATCCTGAACGGGAACGCTTGTAATTGCAATTAAAGGATTTGTATTCGTTAGGTTATGAGTTTTTCCGGAAGGGATATTTGTTGTTACATTATTTGTTTTAGTTTTAACCGGGACTGTAGAACTTAATATATTGCTGGAATTATTTTCTTTTTCAATAGTTGGAGAAGGAGTAATTATTTGGTTCGTATTTTCTTTTGATTGGAGAATTTCTGTTTTGTTTGATGATAGATTTTCTGTTAAAGCAGTATTATTGTTTTTAGAAAAATTCTGAAGTTTATTTGCTGCCTGATTATTATTTTCTGTAGGTAAAAAGATATACGCAGCAGTTAGTAAAATGATGCCCGAAATAAGGATGATAGCAGAGGAAAACCAAGGTCCTGAATATCCAGTTTTCTTTGCCACACCTGAAATATCGAAAGCTTTTTCGAAAATTTCGTCAGGTGGGGTCGATTCCAGATTTTCCAGAGGTTTCCGGAAAACGTCATCAATTTTGTCATAGCCGTTTTTCATATACTTAAAGTTTTAACGGATTCAGAAATCTTGTTTTTCAGAAAATTGCGGGCTTTGAGGAGTTGCGTTTTAGAAGTGTTTTCGCTGATATTTAGTTCTGTAGCAATTTCTTTATGTGTCATTTTTTCAAAAACATACATGTTGAAGACAGCACGATATCCTGCGGGCATCTTGTTTATTAGTTCTAAAAGATACTCCTGAGTAGCCGGCTCCTGTTGGTCGTAATTTGTTTCTTCTTCAGAAATATTCAGGTGCATATCACTGTCGTCCATACTGATAAACTTATCTTTTGCTTTATCGCGAAGGTAGTTTAGGGATGTATTGACAACGATTCTTTTAAGCCATGAAACGAACTGGGCATCCGATTGGTACTGAAAATTATCGATTGATTTAAACACTTTTACCAAACATTCCTGTAGTACATCTTGCGCATCGTTACGATTCTGACAGTATCGAAGGCATATGCCGAGCATCCAGGGAGAATGCTTCTTAAACAGCCACCTGAAAGATTCTTTATCTTGTTTCCGACAGCCGTTAACGATTTCCTTGTCACCAATAGTAACTTTCATCTTTCAGAAGAACACAGGTTTTTTTAAAAGTTGCCTCAAAGATTAGAAAAAACAATGAATTAATTTTCAGATTTGATGAAAACTCCTTGCCCTGATCTGATTTTCAGTATGTAAACTCCAGGAGCAAGTGATCCTGTGTTAATTTGGGTTTTTGAGTCCGTTATTTGTTGATTCATTATTTCTCTTCCACTGATGTCGAGAATTCTGAGGGTTTCACCAGAAGTTTTGTAGGGCAGGATTATTGTAAGTGATTCATTGGCAGGGTTAGGATAAAACTGAAAATTTGTGGATGAATTAATTTGTGTCTCCACAGGATCATCAAAATTAATTTTCAAGTCGCTACGGTTGGCATAAACAATCATGGTGGAGGTATGCGTATCGAAAACAGCATTTGTGAAATGTAATTCTATATTAGCTACATCGTCAATAGGCAGATGATTAATTGCTTGGCCAGTGAGTTGCACTTTTATCGTTGTATCATTGATCGCCGTCAGTTGAAAATTAAGACCAGCCGGAACGTTTAAGGAAGTATAATGAATTGTCTGTTGCAATATTCCTGTTGGAACCACTAAATCGTTGTGCAGAGTCAGGGTAATAAAATTTTCTATTGACCCGTCGTTGGTCAGACTTTCCCTGAATGTGTCTGTAGACCATGACAGCATGGGCGCGGGGGTATTTTCAGAGCCGGGGGTAGGTGGCGCCACTGCAAAAGTGAAACTGTGCTGCATTCCTCCACTACCGTTTGGAATACGCTGGAAACTATAGACTGTCCCCATGCCATATTCGTTCTCATCAATTTGTGGTTCGCCGGGTTCCACCAAATAAAGTAAGGCTGGATTATCGGCTTGCCCGTTATCGTATATTACGGCATCAATCAGACCGTTTTTGTGAATCGCTGTTCCTGCTGGAAAAGAGGCAACAGAACCTTCATATAAGGCAATGGCATCCTCACCGTTTTGTATCGTGTTTCCAGGGAAATTTAATGTGGCAGAAGCGACTGCAGTCGTTCCCATAACGAAATACCCGTTGGCATTGGTACTGTGTCCGCTCAAACCCCATGCATTATAAACTACATCCGTGTTTCCGTTATACAAAACGATGCAATAACCATCAAGGGAATAATTGCCCGTACCTCCGTCATACAACTCAATGAATTCGCGGACATCTGAGCCTGCCTGATCGGCATCCACTTCATTAATGACCAGAAAATCGATGAAGTTTATTGCGATAGTATCTACTTTGTAGAAGGTAATAGTACTGGCACTATTTCCAGTGAACGCGACATTTATAAATTCAAGTCCAATATTATTGATATCGAATGCGTTGTCATGATTTAATGCAGTTCCGGTCAACGTAAAACGGGCGGAGTCTGCAGAAATAACCTCGATCTGAGCATGCAAACCCGATGGAATATTGGTCGTGGTATAATGAGTTCCTTCTGTCAGAGTGCCAGTTACAGCAAATGTCTCACCGCTCAACTGAAGGACAATGGTGTCCTGTATTGTGCCATCGTTGGCAGTACTTTCTTGAAATCCAAAGCTGGAATATTCAATGAATTTATCAGCATAAATTTCAACCTGATCTATGCCCAGATTATTGGCGCCAAAACCCCAATCACTGTATCCTTCGAACCGGATAAGTATATTCTGCTGGCTGTAAGCTGAAAGAAGAATAGTGTTTTGTGTCCATGTGTCTACAATACTCATATCGTGGCTGTAAAGTGCTGTCCATGTATTTCCATTGTCGGACGATACCCTCACAGTAATAGGCGTGGCAAGCGAATATCCACTGCTTATCCAGGCGTAGTAAGAAAGTTTATAGAAAGGGCCCGGAATAAATATGGGAACGGTCGTCAGATTATAAGAGTTGCCATCAACCATTCCATTGAAACAGTCGAGGGATGCAAAATATCCGCTACCACCATAACCGGAGGGTGCTCCATTGGGATCATTTAAAACCATTTCCCAATTAACATAAGTTCCGGAAGCTGCATTGTGATTCGCGGTCCAACATGCTGGCAGGTTCCCGCTGTGATCAAAGTTTTCCGCTAAAGGTAGGGTTGTGACGGGCAAACATAAGGTCGTAAACGTATAGGGACCTTCCCAGGTACTTAACCCGTTGGCTCCACAATCGGCCTGAATGTAAAATGCATACGTTAGTGAGTTGGATAAGGCATTGAAAATGTGCGTTGTGTCTGTAGTGTTGCCTGAAAAAACGGACGTCCCGGTACCAGGTGTAAATCCGGATAAGCCCAGCTCGTAATTCCACGCATTGTTTCCGTTGGCAGATACCCATGCTGCAGTGGCAGAAGTAGCTGTGATATTAGAAATCTCGATAATGGATGGGGGAAAACAAGTAGGGATGTTTCCTATATAGACATCGTCAATATACATGTTGTTGCCAAACTGACTGACTCCCAGAAAGCCGACTTTTACAGTTTGTCCTGTATAGGCAGATAAATCAAGGGTTACATCATCCCAACCATTGGTTGTACGATATCTCACATTAAACGAACCTAGATTTGTCCAGGTTGTGCCGTTAGTTGTTGCTTGTATCTGAATGCCTTCTGTTGTGCTGCTGGCGAATGTGTTATCATGATACATCTGATAGGTTAAAATGGGTGATGTGATGCCAGTAAAATCGTAATATGGACTCTCCAGTCTCGACTGTGCGCCATTAGTGCAGTTGTAGGAATTAAATGCGGCCATGCCATTTCCTTCGTATGGTGCATTTATGGGATTGAATCCTGAAGTGGCAAAATACCAGTCGGGTGGAGTAGATGACGTCGTTACAATGGTTTCCGACCAGCACGTAGGAGGAACCATGGTGTTAAATCCTTCTTGTATCGGAAAAACAGTCACAGGATTACACGCTGTACTAAATGTAAATGGCCCCGCCCAGGCACTTTGATTCATTCCACAATGGTTCAGGAGATACACGTAATACGTAGTATTTGGATTTAGC
>PHDH01000175.1 GCA_002840935.1 Bacteroidetes bacterium HGW-Bacteroidetes-21
CACCAACACTGCCTGTTCTTCCTTTAATGCGGCCGGTTTTCAATAAACCATCATAATGCCTCATTAAAAGATGACTTTCGATCTGTTGAAGTGTATCCAATACCACTCCTACTAAAATCAGGAGAGAAGTTCCCCCATAAAAATGTGCAAATTGATTGTTAATACCCAATATTATTGCAAAAGCAGGTAATATAGCTACCAAAGCAAGAAACATAGATCCTGGCAGAGTAATTCTAGACATAACGGCATCCAGAAACTCAGCTGTTTTACGTCCGGGTTTAATACCAGGAATAAAACCACCATTCTTCTTCATGTCCTCTGCCATTTGCATAGGATTGACAATAATTGCGGTATAAAAATAGGTGAAAAGTATAATTAATACTGCAAAAGTAAAATTATACCAAAAACCTGTATAATCATTAAAAGCAGAAGCAAAACCTGTCATTGATTCAGAATTTGCAAAACCTGCAATCATCATAGGAATAAACATAAGAGCCTGAGCAAAAATAATTGGCATTACACCCGCAGCATTAACTTTTAGGGGAATATACTGACGTACGCCGCCATATTGTTTATTGCCAACGATTCTTTTAGCATATTGAACAGGAATTCTGCGCGTTCCTTGAACAAGTAATATGGTAAGAGCAATTACGATGAGCAACAATACCATTTCAACCAGCAACATAACTAACCCACCAGCTCCTTCAAGGCGTGTTCCAAACTCTGCAATCAAAGCGAAAGGTAATCGTGCAATAATCCCGATCATAATAATAAGTGATATCCCGTTACCGATACCTTTATCTGTAATTTTTTCACCTAACCACATGACAAAGATTGTTCCTGCAGTAAGCATTAATACAGAAGTAAAAGTAAACATAGACCCCTGTAAAACGAATGCCGACTCGGGTAATTGAGAATGTAGATTTGCAAGATAAGATGGAGCTTGTAATATAAGAATTCCAACAGTAAGATAGCGCGTAATTTGATTCATTTTCTTTCTTCCACTCTCGCCTTCTTTCTGTAAACGCTGGAAATAAGGAACGGCTATACCCAAAAGCTGAATAACGATAGAAGCTGAAATGTAGGGCATAATACCCAATGCAAAAACAGATGCATTGGAAAAAGCACCACCCGAAAACATATCAAGTAGTCCCATTACTCCGTCAGAAGTCTGACTTTTGAGAGCTTCAAGTTGATTAGGGTCAATTCCAGGCAGAACAATAAAAGAACCCAGTCTGTAAATTAACAGGATTCCCAAAGTGAAGAATATTCTTTGCCTTAACTCCTCAATCTTGTATATATTCTTTATTGTTTCTATCAGCTTTTTCATTCATCAATGGCTTATAATATTGTTACAGTACCCTGAGCATCGGTGATTGCTTTTTTAGCAGTTTCACTGAAAGCATGAGCTTTAACTTCAACTTTGGCAGAAAGAGTTCCGTTACCTAAAACTTTAACTTTCTTGTTTCTGGTAGTTAAACCTTGTTCAACAAGAATTTCGGGACTAATAACTGTTATACCTGCTTTTTCAGCTAAAATCTGAAGGTCGGCAAGATTTACAACATTATATTCAACTCTGTTGATATTTTTAAAACCAAATTTTGGAGAAGTTCTCTGAAGTGGCATCTGTCCACCTTCAAAACCTTTTTTCTTAGAATATCCGGAGCGCGATTTAGCACCTTTATGACCACGGGTAGCTGTACCACCTTTACCAGATCCCTGACCTCTTCCGGGTCTTTTCTTTTCTTTTTTTACTGCGCCATTGGCAGGTTTCAATGTACTTAAATCCATTACCTTAATTTTTTATTTTTCAACAACTGAAACCAAATGATGAACTTTTCTTATCATTCCTAAAATCTGAGGAGTAGCTTCATGTTCAACACAATGATTAATTCTCTTTAAGCCAAGGGCTTCGAGGTTCTTTTTCTGTTCGGGAATACAACCGATTTTACTTTTGATCTGTTTTACTTTAATCTTGCTCATATAAAGAGATTATTAACCGTTAAATACTTTTTTTACGGAAATACCACGCTGATGTGCTACAGTATATGCATCACGCATAAGAAGTAATGCTTCTACGGTTGCTTTAACGAGATTGTGAGGGTTAGAACTACCTTTTGATTTGGCGAGTACATCTTTAATACCAACACTTTCAAGTACAGCACGCATAGCACCTCCAGCCACAACACCGGTTCCATGGGAAGCTGGTTTCAGAAATACTCTGGCACCACCAAACTTAGCAATCTGTTCGTGAGGAATAGTATGATTTAATACGGGTACTTTAATCAGGTTTTTCTTTGCATCTTCAACACCTTTTGCGATTGCAGTAGTTACTTCGTTGGCTTTACCCAGTCCGTATCCTATGACACCGTTTTCATTTCCTACAACAACGATGGCTGCAAAACTGAAATGTCTGCCCCCTTTGGTAACTTTGGTTACACGATTTATAGCAACTAATCTGTCTTTCAGTTCTATATCGGTTGTTTTTACTTTTCTGATATTTACTGCCATGATATTAAAATTTTAATCCACCTTCTCTGGCACCATCTGCCAATGATTTAACACGACCATGATAAAGATAACCGTTACGATCGAATACAACATTCTCTATACCGGCACTTTTTGCTTTTTCGGCAAGTATTTTACCTACTTTAACAGCTTGTTCGCATTTATTTCCTTTTACTTCAGCAATTTCTTTCAGCAATGAAGATGATGAAACAAGGGTTTTTCCCTGTTCGTCATCAATAATCTGAGCAGAAATATGAGTATTGCTCCTAAAAATGGATAACCGAGGTTTAGCAGCAGTGCCGTAGATGTTTTTACGAACACTTTTTTTAATTTTTTCGCGTCTAGCGATTTTATTGAACGACATATCTCAACTATTTTTTTACTTGGCACTGGCAGATTTTCCTGCTTTCTTTCTGAGAACTTCATTAACAAACTTAATCCCTTTTCCTTTGTAAGGCTCAGGTTTTCTGAGTGAGCGGATTTTAGCTGCAACCTGACCTATCAGTTGTTTATCATTTGATGTAAGTGTAATGATAGGATTAGCACGTTTTTCTGTTTTAGCTTCTACTTTAACTTCAGCAGGAATTTCAAACAATATTTCATGAGAAAAACCTAATGACATGGTCAATTCCTGACCAACTGCTTCAGCTTTATAACCAACACCAACAACTTCTTGTTTAATGGTAAATCCGGTAGAAACTCCGATTACCATATTATTTACAAGTGATCTGTACAAACCATGCATAGCTCTGATTTGTTTCTCATCATTGGGGCGTGTTACAAGTAGTGTATCATTTTCCTGATTCACCTGAATATCAGGATGTAACTGTTGTTTCAATTCGCCTAAAGGCCCTTTTACTGTTACAACATTCTCCTTAGAGACTGTAATTGTCACACCTGCAGGGACATTTATTGGTAGTTTTCCGATTCTTGACATGGCAATAATTTTAATATATGTAACACAATACTTCGCCGCCAACTTTCATAGTCTTGGCTTCTTTATCAGTCATAACCCCCTGAGAAGTAGAAATTATAGCAACACCTAATCCGTTTAATACACGGGGCATTTCTTTAACATTGGTATACTGTCTCAAACCAGGTTTACTTATCCTACGGATTCCACGAATCGCAGGTTGTTTGGTTTCCAGGTCGTATTTCAAAGCAATTTTAATATTACCTTGAGGACCAGTTTCTTCGAATTTATAGTTGAGAATATACCCTTTTTCAAAAAGAATTTTGGTTATCTCTTTTTTCATATTGGATGAAGGTACTTCAACCATTCTGTGACGTGCCATCACGGCATTTCTAATACGGGTCAGAAAATCTGCTATAGGATCCATGCTTTTATATTTATTTTTACCAACTTGCTTTTTTTACACCAGGGATAAGACCAGATGCGGCCATTTCTCTAAACTGAATACGGCTGATTCCAAACTGCCTCATAAAGCCTTTGGGCCTTCCAGTTAGTGAACAACGGTTATGTAACCTTACTTTAGAAGAGTTTTTGGGAAGTTTCTGTAACCCCATATAATCTCCTTCAGCAATTAGTTTTGCTCTTTTTTCAGCATATTTATCATGAAGCTTTTGACGTTTTACTTCACGGGCTTTCATCGATTCCTTGGCCATATATTAATTTGTTTTTGATTTTTTAAATGGTATTCCAAATTCTTTCAGCAAAGCAAAACCTTCTTCGTCGTTACTAGCTGATGTAACGAAAGTAATTTCAAGTCCCATAATCTTGGCAATTTTATCAATATCAATTTCAGGGAAAATAATTTGTTCTTTTATTCCAAGGGTATAATTACCACGTCCGTCAAGTTTTGATTCGATACCTTTAAAGTCGCGAATACGGGGAAGAGAAATATTTATAAGTCTTTCCATAAATTCGAACATACGATCACTGCGCAAGGTTACTTTAACTCCGATAGGCATATCTTTTCTGAGTTTAAAGTTCGAAATATCTTTTTTAGACATTGTAGAAATGGGCTTCTGACCTGTAATGTTTGTAATTTCGGTGATTGAATTATCAATCATTTTCTTATCAGCAATAGCAGCACCAACACCCTGATTGATAATAATCTTCTCGAGTTTAGGAACCTGCATGATATTTTTATAACCGAACTGTTTCATTAAAGAAGGAATAACTTCTTTCTGATATTTCGTTCTAAGTGCGGGAATATACTTTTCCATTACTTAATCTCCTCTTTTGTTTTAACTGAAACACGAACATTGAGTCCTTTTTCATTTTTAGTTCTTCCTACGCGGGTAGGTTTTCCGGTTGAAGGCTCGACAAGCTTCAGGTTGGAAACATTAATTCCGGCTTCTTTTTTAACGATACCACCCTGAGGACTAGCCGCATTGGGTTTAGTATGCTTTGAAACCAAATTAATACCTTCAACAATGGCTTTTTCTTTAGCGGCTATCACTTCGAGAACGCGGCCTTGTTTTCCTCTGTCGTCACCTGCAATTACCATTACAGTGTCGCCCTTTTTAATATGAAATTTTCTTGACATAATTTAAACTTTTACAATACTTCGGGAGCAAGTGATACAATTTTCATATACTGTTTGTCGCGCAATTCCCTGGCAACAGGTCCGAAAATACGGGTACCTCTAATTTCACCAGCAGTATTCAACAACACGCAAGCATTGTCATCAAAACGGATATAAGATCCATCTTGTCTGCGGATTTCTTTTGAAGTACGAACTACGACGGCTTTACTTACAGTACCTTTTTTAGCTTCTGAAGCGGGAATAGCAGATTTAATAGAGACTACAATTGTATCTCCAATACTGGCATATCTTCTTCCGGTACCACCGAGAACACGGATACAAAGAACTTCTTTGGCTCCACTGTTATCTGCAACTGTTAAACGTGATTCTTGCTGTATCATATTACTTAGCTCTTTCTATTATTTCGACCAAACGCCAGCATTTCAATTTGCTGAGCGGACGTGTTTCCATAATCCGTACGGTATCACCAACATTGCACTCATTCTTTTCGTCATGAGCAACAAGTTTGGAAGATTTCTTAACGAATTTTTTATAAATAGGGTGTTTTTCTTTGCGTTCAACAACAACAACGATGGATTTATCCATTTTGTTGGTGACAACAATCCCTGTTCTTTCTTTTCTGAAACTTCTTTCTATCATGTTATTCTATTGTTTCAAGTTCACGTTTACGTATTTCAGTCATTAACCTGGCTACGTTTTTTCTGACAGCCTGAATCTTCATGGGATTATCCAATGGAGAAATGGTATGATTGATTTTCATTTTGGTAAGGAGTTCTTTTTCGTCGATAATCCTTTCACGAAGTTCCTTGGTAGTTAACTGTTTTATCTCAGCTTGTTTCATTTCCTTACGTATTTAATTATTCAGAATAATCGCGGCGAACCACAAATTTAGTTAAAATAGGTAGTTTCTGAGCTCCAAGACGCAATGCTTCCTTAGCAACAGCTAAGGGAACACCGTCAATTTCGAAAAGCATTCTACCGGGAGTAACAGGAGCAACAAATCCTTCGGGAGCACCTTTACCTTTTCCCATACGTACTTCTGCAGGTTTCTTGGTAATAGGTTTGTCTGGGAAAATGCGGATCCAAAGCTGTCCTTCACGTTTCATATAACGTGTAGTTGCCTGACGTGCAGCTTCTATTTGTCTACTGGTAATCCAGGTTGAATCGAGGGCTTTGATACCAAATGATCCAAAAGAAAGCGCATTGCCTCTTTGAGCATTGCCTTTCATCCGGCCTTTTTGCTGCCTTCTGTATTTAGTTTTTTTAGGTTGTAACATGAGAAATCAGTTTATGATGTTTTTATCCTCTTCTTTTTTTATAAAATCCTTTGGGTTTTGCTTTGTTCGCCTGAGCGTCAAAGTTGGGAGATAAATCGCGTTTGCCATATACTTCACCAACACAAACCCATACTTTAATACCTAAGAGACCTACTTTTGTTAAAGCTTCTGATAAAGCATAATCAATGTCTGCTCTGAAAGTATGTAATGGAATTCTGCCTTCTTTGTAAGTTTCGGAACGAGCCATTTCAGCACCATTCAGACGACCTGAGATTTGTACTTTGATACCTTCTGCACCAATACGCATTGCACTAGCAATAGACATTTTAATGGCACGACGATAAGAAATACGACCTTCTACCTGACGGGCAATATTTGTTCCCACAAGCACTGCATCGAGTTCGGGACGTTTTACTTCAAAAATATTGATTTGAACTTCCTTCTCAGTAATTTTCTTCAATTCTTCTTTCAGTTTATCAACTTCCTGACCTCCGCGACCAATAATAATACCCGGACGGGCAGTATGAATAGTTACAGTGATAAGTTTCAAAGTTCTTTCAATCACAATTTTTGAAAGGCTTGCTTTGGATAAACGAGCGTTCAAATATTTGCGGATTTTATAGTCTTCCAGAATTTTGTCAGCATAATTTCTGCCGCCGAACCAGCTGGAATCCCATCCGTAAATGATACCAAGTCTGTTGCTTATAGGATTAACTTTCTGTCCCATTAATTTTCTTTTTGATTATCGTTGATACTTCCGAGTAAAATTGTTACATGATTTGACCTCTTACGGATACGGTAACCCCTACCCTGAGGTGCAGGACGAAGGCGTTTTAAAACACGACCTCCATCTACAGAGATTTCTTTCACAAAAAGGCGGCTATCTTCCAGACGAACACCTTCATTCTTCTGCTGCCAATTTGAAATGGCACTCATCAGAAGTTTTTCAAGTGTACGGGCAGAAGTATTACCTGTATATTTCAGAATACCTAATGCTTTATTCACATCAATTCCTCTGATATTATCTACTATCAGCCTCATTTTACGAGGTGATGTAGGACAGTTTCTAAGACTGGCAAATGCCTTCGTCTTCTTTGCTTCCTTATTAGCTTCAGCTCTTAATCTTTTTCTTGCTCCCATGATAATTTCGAATTATTATTTTTTGCGGCTGCCTGCATGTCCACGATATGTACGTGTGGGGGCAAATTCGCCTAATTTATGACCCACCATGTTCTCAGTTACATAAACAGGAATAAATTTATTTCCGTTATGAACATTAAATGTAAATCCGACAAATTCGGGGAATATTACAGAAGCTCTTGACCAAGTCTTCATACTGGTTTTTTTGCCAGATGAATTCATGGCTTTTACTTTGTTTGCGAGTTTGTAATGTACAAACGGTCCTTTTTTAATGGAACGACTCATATATGATTATTTTTTACGGCGTTCAAGAATAAGTTTATTGGATTGCTTTTTAGGAGCACGGGTCTTAAGACCTTTTGAATAAAGGCCGTTTCTTGACCTTGGATGTCCTCCTGAAGCTTTACCTTCACCACCTCCCATTGGGTGATCAACCGGGTTCATGGCAACGCCCCTGTTTCTGGGACGACGACCTAACCAACGTCTGCGACCGGCTTTACCATGCATTTCAAGGTTATGTTCGGTATTCGACACTACACCAATGGTAGCACGACAAACAACCAATACTTTGCGGGTTTCACCTGAAGGCATTTTTAAGATAGCATAACGACCTTCGCGGTTTGCAAGAACTGCAAAACTTCCGGCACTACGTGCAATCTGAGCACCTCTGCCAGGTTGCATTTCGATGTTATGAATAGTGGTTCCTAAAGGAATTGCTGATAAAGGCATACAGTTACCCACTTCAGGAGCTACATCGGCAGTACCAGACATAATAATCTGACCTACTTTAAGACCGTTAGGAGATACTATATAACGCTTTTCACCATCCTTGT
>PHDH01000176.1 GCA_002840935.1 Bacteroidetes bacterium HGW-Bacteroidetes-21
TAATCAGGTCTTCAGAGGCCGATTTATTGTTGAGTAACCTATCAACAAACATAAAAAAAAGCCGTAATTGCGGCTTTTTTTTTATGTTTGTATTTGATCGTTATTCAGTAATTAAAATATCATACGTCAGCGGAATGGCTTTTTGAAATAAAGCGCTGACACCACAATATCTTTCTTTTGACATGGAAACAGCCTTCTCTACTTTTTCATGATCAATGCTTTTACCCTTAATAGCATAAGTTATATGCATGCTTTCGTAGTATTTGGGATGTTCTTCGGTTAGTTTGCCTTTGACTTTAATGGTAAAAGATTCGTATTCTACCCGCATTTTTTTTAGCAGAGAAACAACATCCATTCCTGTACAACCGGCCAGTGCCATTAAAAGGAGCGGTTTGGGTCGGGGACCTTTATTTTCTCCACCTGATTCAGGACCTGCATCAATGATCATCTTATGTCCATTACCTAAATCGCCTTCGAAGGACATGTTTTCGAGCCAGTTCAGATTAATTTCATGTTCCATATATTTGTTTTTTAAAGTTTATCGAGTGACATCATAATTAAGGCACAGTTTTCCATTACTTGTATGCCATGTTTTCTAAGTTCATCTTCAAATTCAGGAAATTCTGTACCCGGACTGAAAATGACAAACCAGGGTTTTATTTTTATTAGCGTTTCTAAATATTCTGACTGATTTTCTGGTGCTAAATACATTAAAACAGTTTGAGGATGAGCGTCTTCAGGTATAGAGGAGAGAACCGGAACTCCATCAATTTCTCCGCCAGTTTTTCCTACGGCGATAACTTTATAACCTTTTGCGATTAATCGACGAACTGCCAGGTAGGAATATCTGCCTTGCTTAGAGCTGGCGCCAAGCACCATTATTTCAACAGTTTCGTTCATGCTTAACGGACTACCTTTCCAGCAACGATACTTGTATCTTTCGACAAATACATTACTTTTTCTATTTCACTTTTTTTGAAATCACCGGACAGTGCCATTTCCAAAGCATTAAAAACTTCTTCAACCTGAATTTCCTTCATGCAGGTGTTGTTCCCCTTGCATGGCGGTACAATAAATTCATGCACACAGGGACTACAGTAAAGATTTTTATATAAAGGTATGGTAACGCCACCCTGACCATATTGAGCCGGTGAACAGGGTCCAAATAACGCTACAACAGGGCATCTTACCGAAAAAGCCAGATGCATGGGCCCGGTATCATTGGTTATCATGGCTTCGGCTTGAGAAATAGTTGTAATCAGTTCGTCAAAACCGGTTTGACCAGCCTTATTTATTACGCGGCTGTTCTCCTTGAAGTTTTTGGCAATTTGCTCAACGTATTCTTGTTCAGAACGACTTCCAATAAAAGTAATTTGGTAGGGCGTCTTCTCTAGTAATATGCGTATAAGTTGTATGAAATTCTCTGCTGGCCAGCGTCTTTCTACACGCAAATCAGAGGCGTTGGGATTTATCACAAGGTATTTTTGTGGTCTTTCACCTTTGATTTGTTCTTTGTCCTGATTCAGGTTATATAAATCTGTAATCACTTTTTTAAGCGGTAGCATGGAAGCCATTTGCAAATACACACTACTTACGGGTGCTTTGATATTATAAAACATCATATGCGTGTATATGCCCATGCGGTAATTGCCTGAACGCAGGTAAAACCCGAAACGGTTTCGTGCCATACTGAGTGTCGTCATCAGGCTACTGAAATGGGAATAGATTTCCAGATCAAAATAAACCTGAATACGAAGTTTCCACATGCGTCCCAATGCTTTGAATATGGAACTTAGCAGCGTAAAAATGCTCTTGTCGCGTATGACTATTATTTCGTGACAGAGACCTGTTTTCTGAATGATAGCCACATTGGCTGGCGTTGTTATAAAAATAATGCGGGCTTCGGGATAACTTGCTTTTAATGTTTGCAGTAAGGGTGTGGCCTGAACGATACTCCCCATGCCCTTATACTTACATACCGCAATGGTTTTAAAGGGGCGGTCGAGGGCATGGTTGGGACGAAGAATAAAACCTGCCAAACGCACAAAAACATTCAATGAGTAGGCTAATGACTTTCCCACCACACGATCAAACCATATTTGTGTTCCTGTTTTCAATTGGCTTTCAGTATTGATATGGATTTGACTTCAAGCCCAGTAGGCGACTGATTTTGGGGTCGAATTCTGGCAAAATTTACTTTTTTATCGAACCAACGATACATCGTACTGATTCTTACACGATAATTTTCAAGTTCAGGATTGTTCTTCACAACGAATTCAAATTGGCCATATATTTCCCAGTCTTTTCCAAAGTCAAGGATATAATTTTGTTCTCCGTTACCATTGCCGTTGATGGTGAAGTCAATGTAATTGCCATTGGGACTAATGACAGTAGAATCGAAGAAAACGCTATAATTTGATTGGTGGATATTCATTTCTTTTTCGTTGAAAGTCCGTAATATCGTTACTGGGCTGTCTTTTTCGAACTTTGCCCAAACATAGGGAAGGTAACGAATTTTGTAAATTTGGGTTTGTGTTGAAATCGTATCCTGAGCAAATTGATCCAGAGGAAAATCAACATCATTTCGCAACCATACCGCATGACCACCTACAATAGCCCAGGGGTGATAGCGTTGGAAAAAATATTCAGCTATTCTGAAATATCTGAGGGTATTTGGAACATCATCGGTGGCGTCAAACCAGTTCTTTGGCACATTGGAGGCGATGCAAAAAGGTATGTCGTAATTAGCAAGATCTTCTAGTAAATATTGCTGTAAACGGTCGGTGACAACATTCTGTATTCCTTGATTGAAATAGGATGGAATATTCTTCTGTGTGTAATAATACAGCATTGGAGAGTTAGACAAATCAAAAAAAGTTTGCTCTTTGGTGAGATGGTTCTTTGCAAAAGATTTAAACGTGATAATATCATTGAAAAATCCGCTGCTATCAGTTTTTACTCGTTCTATTCTAGGCAAACCTGCTGAAACGTGAAATTTCTCAATGGGGGTTGTAGTAAAAACATCGAAAATGCTTTTACTCTCTTTGGGTTCAGGGTAGCCAATAATCCAGACAAATAGAAAGGAGAAAAGGAGAAAAAGTAGTCCGGATTTTTGTTTTTCTGTCTTCCATAAAACATAGGGCGATAGGGCGAGAATGAGAAAGGAAAAGGAAGACAGAAAACTGTCGTGCCCCTCGTTAAAGCCATGGCGTAATAATCCCCGTTGGAAGTTGATAAAGTAAAAAAACAGCATAAAAATCATGCCTGTATATAACCATGGATTCTCGGAAATGATAGTCTTTCTTCGATGTATTATATAAGCGAGAAGGACGAGTAACAGAACAGGGATAATCATATATTGTGAAACAGAAATCCGGTTCATTTCTGTAATAACGTTAATTGATCCATGCGCCTGATTGGCAGTGAAATACAATAATGCCTGATGAAGATTTCTGCCCAAAGGTATATCTTGTATTTGGACGATTGAAAATGTAAGTAATAAAATGGGGACAGCAACTGTAGCAAGTGAAACAAGTGCTTTTTTCCATTGAACTTGTTTGATAAATCCCGGTAGTGAAAGAGCTACGCCAGCTGTTGCTATAATGGTTGCCAGGGCCATGTCGGGTCGGAATATTCCCAGTATGGCAAAGACAATCCAAAATAAAAGCCAGGTTCTAAAATTCTGTCCCTGAATAAGCTTCATGAAGCAAAACACCATGAGCAAAGAATAGGCAAACGATTCACCGCCCAGCTGTTCGGTGAATGGAATAAATAAGCTGAAGACGATGGCAATAAGGTAACTTCCGCTCATATGGCGGATAAAATGGTAAACTATTAAGCCGACAAACAGATATTGCAGAAAGTTGTAATTGAGATAAGCCAGCGAGCCGTCGTATCCATTCAACACGAAGTATAGGAATCCTGTGATAATTTCGGATAAAAGGTGTGAGTTAAGAAAGCCAAAAAGGGGTAATTCTTTAAAAGAAAAGATGCGCATCATGGCATTGGAAGGATTGGCCATTTCGAACATTTCTTGCGACTGGTTTCGGTATGGTTCCCACATTACATAGGCGATGATTCCTATGAGGAAAACAGGTATAAATCGATAAATATTTTTTACGAGTGATTCGGTCTGTTTTTTTTTAAGTTGCCAAAAGCGATAACCCATCCAGCCTAGCAAAAGGATTATAAAAAAAGTAAAAAAGATCAGAGACCCTGCAAAAGGCATCTCTCTTTGATTGAGTATCATGGCCAATTCTGCCGAAATGCAAATAATCAAAGGAAGATATGCCGAAGGAGAGAGAATGTAGACCCATTTTTCGAAAGTCTTTTCGTCTTTTATATTAAATAAAAGGAGCAAACTTATGATTAGAAATATGCCTGAAAATGTCAGGGGCATAAGAAGAGATGCCTCAGGACTTAGCCGGCTTACGAAATAATTTGCTACAACGAAAATCATTAAGGACAAAAACCCCGCCCCAATAAATAATTTTTGCGATGGTAAAGTTGGTAACGTCTTTCCAGAGGCCCAGAAGAAAATACAAAGTGCAAAAAGAGACAGAAGCACGAATGCAGACAATTGTGCTATGGGCAATCCGCCTATAGTTGTAATGGTCAGGAGCAGAGAGAATATTCCCAATAATGAAGTATAGCCAGCCGGAATGAGAAAATACTCCAGTGTTTTCTTTTTTTCTATCAAGTAGTTGAGCAGAGAATTGATGAGGAGAAAAGTTGCCGTCAGAATAAATATGGACCTGTAAAAAAGTGTAATCCGAAAACTGGCGTTCAGATTTTCCAGCGTCATGATACCCAGCATACGATCGTCGAAAGATCCTAGCACATTGACAGCGTGATTTACATATAGTGAAACAAGATAAAGCCCGGTAAAAATCCCAATAAAAAAAACCGGAAAACGAAAGTGTGAAAAAACACGGTTATTGAATATAGAATTGGATTTAAACATTACATTAAAAAAGTAAAGATATTAAAACTTTTTCAGCTGTAAACAGTGGATGCTAATATTGAGCATATATTATTACTAAAGGCATATTATCAGGTCGATACAGGATTAATTGAATGTTGTAACAAAAATTTTAATACTAATTGTTTTTTTGTAGTTTTGTACAAATAATATCATAATATGAAAAAGACTGGAATAATAATTATTGGTAGCTTGTTTGTTGCCCTGTTATTTTGGGTAGGATGCAAGAAGGAAACAAACAACGACGAATCAACGTTACCTGTAGCAAATTTCTCTGCCAGTGCAACATCTGTAGCTATTGGTCATACGGTTACTTTCAGTGATTTGTCAACTGAAAATCCTAGTTCCTGGTCATGGTCTTTTACCGGAGGTACGCCAGCGACATCAACAGTACAGAACCCGGTGGTGACATATAATACAGCTGGCACTTATGCTGTTTCGTTGACTGCCACCAATTCTAACGGAAGCAATACCGTAACGAAAGCCGCTTATATTACGGTGACTAATTCAACCTCCGGGTTGGTCGCTAATTTTTCGGCAGACAATACTTTAGTAGTATGCTATCAGAACGTAAATTTTTCCGATCTTTCTACGGGAAGCCCAGTAAGTTGGTCGTGGACTTTCAATAATGGAACTCCCGCTACATCAACACAGCAGAATCCTGTTGTTAAGTGGACCAGTCAGGGTAATTTTACCGTTTCGCTGACTGTTACAGATGCAGGTGGTGCAAGTAATACCGTTACAAAAAACTTATATATCGCTGCTGCCGCCAACTTGCTTTTCTGGAAGAACTTTTCAGGCCCTAATGTCAAAGTATATGCCTGTGTAATTCCAGGAACGCCCTATAATGCAAGCAGTCCAAATACCAACCTGAAAGGCACTATTACCTCTTTTTCGGCAACAGCTCCTAATTGTGGTGCAACCAGTGGCTGGGTCTCGTCTATTGCCTCTGGATTTATTAATTACTATTGTCTCGAAGAAACAACCGGTCGCCACTGGACAGGAACCAATTATGCCGTGCCCATCGGGGTCTGTGGTAATGTAGGTTTAACTGATACCAATGTAGATCCCTGATTTTTTAAGTTCTCTTTTCTTTCAATTTGTATTGAAGGGTAGAGTAATTCAATAGTTAATGCCTTCTACTATTTCACTACTTTAATTGTTTTCCATTTCCCTCCACGGAACCTCAAATATAAAGCTCCACAAAACAAGAGGAAAAGTAGTACGATAATAAACCAGCTGGTGGTTATCGGGAGTTCCCATACTTTCAGGGTGAAATATAAAACGGGAACCATGAGCCAGTGAAGTGTTACAGAGGCAAACATGGTAAAGTACGTGTCTCCTGCACCACGCAGGGCACCAATAAATGCTACCATCATGGATTCTGCCAGAACATACAGTGAGGCAATTTGTATCATGGAGACTGCCGTGGGAATTGCGTTAGTAAAAACATCATTTGGGACATCCGGGCTGAAAATTTCGACGAGCCAGTGGGGGAAGAATACAAAGAAAACCAGCACAATGACAGAATAAAACATGCCTGTTTTAACTCCCGAAATTGCTGATCGGTGAGCTACTTGCGGTCTGCCAGCGCCCATGTATCTGCCTACGAGACTGGTTACAGCAATTTCTACCCCCAGCAGAGGAATGAATGACATGAGGTCCCAGTTGAACATTACCGTTGTTGCAGTAGCCGCCACATCACCGCGTGATTGGAACATGGTTACCACGACAGAAAAGGCAATAAAATTGAGGAGCATCTCAAAGCCGGCAGGAGAACCAAAATAAAGCAACTTTTTCATTACTGACCCATCGAAGTGGAAAGAGCGCAGAACACCGTATTCTGTTCTGTTGACACGATTAAGGTATGCCATGAAGAGAATGAGTGCTGCGGTAGCTGCGCCGGAAACAGTGGCAATGGCTGCTCCACGTATTCCCATAACAGGGAGACCTAGTTTTCCGAATATTAAAATGTAGTCAAGTATTACATTCACTGCCAATGCCGCTAAGGTGGCTGTCATAACGATACGTGTTTTTCCCAGACCACTGAAATAGCAGCTCAGTGCATGTCGTAGCATGCCTGCCAGAGAACCCCAGGCAAGGATTTGAATATACTGAAGCTGCAATGCCATTTGTGCCTGTGGTAATTCTGCTGTAGTGAAAAACCACTTCATGACAGGAAGAAGCAAAACGATCACAGGCCATGCAAAAATCACGATAAGCATAGCTTGAAAAGCAGTAACGGTGGTTTTATCCTTTTGTCCTGCCCCCAGATATTGAGCAACAAGTGCTGTAGAATAGCCCGAAAGACCAGTGAAGAAAAAAGTAAACGTGAGTAAGGCAATTCCTCCGCCTAAGGCGGCATTCATTTGTTCGGGGCCAATTTGGGCAAGGAAAAGCCTGTCGGTAAAAGTCATGATGCCATCCGCCGCGGTAGAAATGATCATTGGCAAGGCAATCAGTAATAACTCTCTGATGCCTCCCGGCTTATTGTATCCGGAAAAATAGTTTTTAAAAATATTTTTCATAAACAGGGGGCAAAGATAACAGAAAGAAATATGAAATATCCAGAAATTTATCTGTCTTTCAGTTGTTGAATTAGAATATCCTCAATCACTGCTTTAATTTTTACCACGCTGTCTGTTTTGGCGTTAGGAACCGTCATTGACAATACATATTGCTGAATTTTCCATTGGTTATTTTGCCTGACAACGACACCAGAACCACGGCATATTTTCATTTGTGTATCTAGTAATTCGTCGAACCATGCAATATCGTTGTGTTGTCCAAAATAAATATTTCGCTGAATTTTTTTGAAATTCCATGCCCGTTTTCTGTCGAAAAATGGTTTGGCCCATACCATAAAAGCCTTTTTGTCCCAATGTTCGGTAGCATCGGTGCCAATATAAGTGGCATCGTCGGTATAAAAATTAAAATAGCTATCGTAATCGGCATGGGCAGCCGCCAGATTAAACGAATCTAACATTGCTGCAATCTCCTGCTTGCTTTGGTCGGTATTGATTGTTTTCTCGTCTGTGTTTTGGGCACACGAAGCGAGGAGAATTGACAGTAGAAAAATGGTTTGGAGGATTTTCATTTTGGTGGTGTTGGTGATATATCCGCGCCGATACTCCCAATTGGCAGTCTCAGTAAAGCTTTATCGCACATTATTCTCCAAAAATAGCACATTAATTTGTGCAAACAAAATATAAATAACGTGAGTTCGACCTAAGAAAAATCACTTTTTTCTTGGTAGTATAAGGAAGAAGTTGTATCTTTATATCGCTG
>PHDH01000177.1 GCA_002840935.1 Bacteroidetes bacterium HGW-Bacteroidetes-21
TTCCTGTTTGTAATGAGTTGAACATATAATTTATTCGGCCAGCATAAAGGCCAATCTTCCAGCGATTCTGGCAATGGCCGTATTATTTGGATATCTTATCTTGTCAGGTGTATCTGCAGGTGTATGGTAATCATCGTGTAAGCCTGTAAAAAAGACGAAAGAAGGAATGTTTCTACGGGCAAAAGCGTGATGATCAGAACCAAATATATACAGTAATTTATTCACCATCCCCGGCTTTTCAACGATATTTGTACCATGTATCTCTTCAGATGCTTTGAAAACTTTTTTGTACAACTTTCTTTTTTTTGATCCTAAAGCCAGACCATACGTAAATGTTTCGTTGTGGCTGTGTTTATCATCGCTCCGGCCAATCATATCCATATTAATCATAGCTGAAACTGAATAATTGAACATAGGTGCATTAATAAGAAAGGCTTCTGACCCAATGAGACCCTCTTCCTCGCCAGTAAAAGCGACCATCATAATGCTCTTTCCAGGAAGGATATTTTTTTTGCGATTTTCTGATATCATACGGGCAATTTCGATCACCGAAGCTGTTCCAGAAGCATTGTCGTCAGCCCCGTAGTTAATTTCTCCCTTATAATTTCTTCCCACATGATCATAATGCGCTCCGACAACAACCACCTCATTTTCCTTGCTTTTTCCTTCGGCGATACAAACCACATTTTCGGTTGGAATAGAATCCCACATGCCTGTGGTATAAACCGATTGTCTGAAAAATGTTTCTGAAGCGCCTACTTTAAATGAGGATGCAAATATTTTATTAAAAGTAGCAGACTTCGTAACTATGATTTCGCAATCGGGGTGCTGCATACAAAAACTGTAATAACTATATATAGCCCCGGGGAGTCCACATTTCTTAGGTTTTAACATACCCAACAAATAAAATTTCACATCTGCCTGGTTCTTTGCCGCTAGAAATCTTCCTTCGGGCATTTCTGCTACTATCTTATTATAATCACCCGAAGGGACATTAATGATAAACGACTTTATATGCTTTGAACTGTAAAATTCTTGAATTGTTTTCAACGCCTGAGGCAATCCAGAAGAATTAAAAACAACTGTTACAGTACTATCACCAGAAAAAGAGGCATCATTATCTTTTAAAAACACGGCCTTTTTTATCACATCCCCGTATTGTTTTCTGGCCGAGAAATAGAAATAATACATATTATTCCTAAAAGCTGTCTCATCAAATTCTATGTTTTGCACAATGTCTTTAAGGAGTATATTCGCTTTTCTGCGCGTCTCAGGCAACGTTGTATCAGGACTCAGAAATGCATAAGTTTTTCCCGGGGAATAAATACAAAATTTTTGATAATAACCTTCTTTCCCGGGAAGATTGTTGATAGGCTTCATTCCGAACTCCTCGAACAAATCGGCAATATATGCTGCAGCCTTCTTTTGTCCAGCAGCACCAGTATTCCGACCTTCAAGACTATCTGAAGCTAAAACATAAATATGCTTTTTAATATCAGCTGAATCGATATTATATTGTGCGAAAGCAGCATACACTGGAAGTGTAGTAAGAAAAACAAAAGCAACAATGCTTTTCATATTAAATTAGCTTAGGTTTGGACATTGATCTGTAGACAAGCCATATTCCGGTCAGGACAAAGGGAATACTCAAAATTTGACCCATATTGAGTGCCATAGACATTTCGAAATCAACCTGCGCGTCTTTAATAAATTCCACAAAGAATCGGAACCCGAAAATCAAAATCAAAAACAATCCCAGTAAATAACCGGGTCTCTCTCCACCCTTTCGTTTAAAATACAGGAAAAATAGCAACCCGAAAATTAACAGGCATGCAATAGCCTCAAAAAGTTGTGAAGGATAACGAGGGATATTCTGCTTTTTCAAGTAGATCTTTTTCAAATCTTCGGATAAATTCAAATAAATACTTAGAGAATAAAAACCCAAATTCTCGGGTAAAATGGCTTTGTTTTTTTTAAGAAATTCTTCAGTAATACCCTTTTTTTCAGGACTTAAACTATTATAATCGCTTATTCGCTGTACGCCCTGATGCGACCATGCGGGTGTATTTTCGAACATAACAGCCACCGGTGAATTTGAGAAAGAACCTACAATCTCTGAATTCATAAAATTACCTGTTCTGATCAATGCTCCAGCTAACGCTACAACAATAACGATTCTGTCGACAGTCCATAAAAAGGACTTTTTATGTTTGCGGGAAAACAAATAAAGAGAAACAAGTATTCCAATGGCAGAACCATGACTGGCCAATCCGCCTTGTCGTAAATTCAGAATCTGAAAAGGATGATTTAAATAATACTGTGGTTCATAGAAAAAACAATGTCCCAATCGGGCTCCCACTACAGTTCCGATAACCATATACATCGTCAGACTATCAAGCACTTTCAGTGGAACATTTTCGCGTTCAAAGATTCTTTTTATAATCAGATAACCGAAGACAAAACCCAGAGCAAACAATAATCCATACCAACGAATACTCAGTCCAAATATTTCAAACAACTCAGGGTCAGCGGCCCATGTAATAAACAAATTTGTCATACCAAATATATTATGCCCAAAGGTAATGACTTAAGATGGAAAAGGAAAAGAACTAACATTTTTTAAATAAAATCGCCTAAATCGATTTTGGTATACCTGTTAACATTTATAACTTTGCATTAGTTAATTAACGAAATAGCGTATTTTGGTAAAAGGAACATTAATACTATTTATCTTTCTTGGGCTTGCCTTAGTTTCTTCTGCTCAATCCTCATCAGATAGAAAGATTACATTAAAAACTAAGACGCCAGATAAGGCTGTTGTATACATTAAAAACAATGGAGCGAATTTTGTTGAGTTTTCGTACCGTTTTAACAACAAATTTTATCGCACGCTGAAAGATTATGTTGAAGAGATTCGTTCAGAAGCCAGTATCAATCAGAAAAAAAAACCGGAAAGACTGGCATGGGAAAAAGTCGCAGAGGACATTTACCATCAACAACCCTATTCGGAAGCCAAATGGGCAAATTCACCCCTGCTTTTACTCAATTCTTTTGGCTTTGGATTTTGTGACGATGCGGCATGTGCATTAGCTTCTACATGGAATGAATTAGGTTATAAATCCAGGGTCATTGATTTGCAAAAACATGTGGTCCCCGAAGTCATGGTCAACAAAACATGGAAAATGTATGATCCGGATACCTATGTTTTTTATGTAGATTCTGCAGGACATGTTTTACCGGTTGATTCTATTCTTTCAAATCCTACAGAAAAAACAAAGAAATTTGTTTCTCAAGGGTTTTCTCGCTTAATAAAAAAGCCAAATGACTCCTCAAAATATTATAAAAATGTGAACAAAAAAGTGCTAAATTCAACCTTGTATCTTTTTGAACAAAAATCAGACTTATTTACGATTACGTTGCCTCCTAAAGCAGTTTTTTCATTTCCAGAATACTGTAGCGATATTAAAAAGGATTATAAATATGCTGCTTTTGCGAAACTAACTCTTCCTCAAGAATTTTCAGGAGAAATTAACAACTCACTTGCACTTTGTGACATATCTGGTTCTGGCCGATTTTTTTTAAATCAAAATACATATGAATTACCTCGCGACCGTGACATCGTAAAAACTCTCTTAAAGCAAACAACTTTATTCGTTCAAAAACTTTATATCAGTCAAATAACAGACTCATTATCTCTGATTTACTTCATCAATCCTGCCTTTGCAAAAGTGAGCAAAAACAATATTCTGGAGATTTCTGGAACCTACATTTCCAACCTTGGATATTATTTAAAAATTATCGAAAAGAATTCAAAATGTAAACCATTTTCATTTGACGACTACAATTATCTAGCACCAAGTATTGAAAAAACAGCTGAAATAATTGGTCGTTTACCTGACAATGAAATTTCATCAATTGATAAATGGGAAGAAGTCGAAGAAATATACCTGAATCTTTCCGAATGTAACGATTACGAAAATAAAGCCATCGCCAAAGAAATAAATAATCACATTGAATATCTCGAAAAGGAGTTGCCCATTTCACAAAACGATGAAAGTTTTTGGGACGAGTTAAACAATCCTGTCAGATTGGCCATACTCTACGAACTTATGGTAAATGCACAAGAAGGTGATTTCGAAGAATTTGTTGATTTCTTGCGAATCAAAAGAGCAGAGCTGTAATTATTTGCAAAATTTATATCTTTGAACATGGTTTTAAGCCGAAAGACATACATCTTAACCCTGTTCATCTTTCCCCTCCTATATTTTATTACAGGGTTGGTTATCTGGCTGACTACCGGCAGTTTTTATTTTGAAGGAGATAGCACCATGCACTATCTGATCGCAAAATATGCGCCGGCACATCCCAATTTATATCTGGATCATTGGGGAAAACCCTTTTTCACCCTCATAGCATCCCCTTTTGCAAGGTTCGGTATCGCTGGAATCATCGTTTTTAATTTATTATCTCTTTCAGCCGCTTCTTTTCTAACCGGATTAACCGCCTTAAAATTGAATTTCAAGTACCCACTTTTGACTATTTTAACCGTTTCCTTTGCTCCTTTTGTTTTTCTAATTGCACTATCAGGTCTGACAGAACCTTTTTCTGCCTTCATTTTGTCTCTGGCTTTATATCTTATTGTTTCGAAAAAATGGATTACTGCCTCATTACTGATATCCTTCCTTCCTTTTTGCCGGAGCGAGGGACTCATTTTGATGACAGGTTTTGCCATCTATTTCCTGCATCACAGAAAATGGTTATCCTTTGCATTGTTATCGACTGGACATATTATTTATTCTATCGTAGGATTTTTTGCAGGAAAAACGATATTTTGGGTTTTGACCGAAATCCCTTATGCCAATTTAGCCAGTATGTACGGCTCTGGAAATTGGTCCCATTTCTTCATCCAATTGCAATATATAATTGGTATTCCATTGTATTTTCTATTGATTGTAGGATTTTTTGCGATGCTTATCCATCTCATTTTCCGAAAAATTCGATTTTCATCAGTCGAATTCCTGCTTATTTGGCTGCCCTTTTTTCTCTTTTTTCTCTTTCATACTATAGCCTGGGCAACAGGAACTTTTTCGAGCATGGGACTCAAACGAGTTTTTGTCACTGTAATACCTCTTATCGCACTTATTACAGCCAGGGGGAGTGAAATAATTATGCAGATTCCCATCCCAACAAGAATCAAAAATATTGTAGCCGGAGTGTTTTTAGTTTATATCATAGCCTTCCCATTTTTGCCTAACCCGGCAGCCTTTATTTTTCCCTGCGACTTCAGACCTCATGCCGATTTAGTTTTAATGAACTGCGTTGGGAAAACAGAAGCAGCAAAAAATGTAAAAACGTTTTATTCTGCTCATCCTCAACTTGCCATTGCTACTCAAACTGACATTTTTAACAGGGAGGTATGGAAACCATTATATAATGATACAGGAACCGGTGAATTAATTTTCACTCCCGGGTCACTCATTATTTGGGATGAATGGTTTGCTGTGATAGAGCATGGAATTCCACTAGCTTCACTGAAAAATAATCCGAACCTGCAATTTATAGGGGAATACTCCATCTCCTTTTGTAATACCAGCGGACATATTGCCATTTTCAAGCCCAAAGATCAGCCAGATGCACTGAAAAGGTAAAATGAAAAAAAATCCCTTAAATTCTTGTTTAAATGATAAATTTACTATCTTTGCAGTCCCAAAAAAAATTATCATGTACGCAATTGTAGACATCGCCGGACAGCAGTTCAAAGTCAGCAAAGACTTGAAATTATACGTTCACCGTCTTCAGGCAGAAGAAGGCAGTATGGTTGAATTCAACAAAGTTTTACTGGTTGACAACGAAGGTAAGGTAACCATTGGAACTCCAGAAGTGGCCAATGCAAAAGTTACTGCCAAAGTACTTTCTCACTTAAAAGGAGACAAAGTATTGGTATTCAAGAAAAAAAGACGCAAAGGATACAAGGTAAAAAACGGACATCGTCAGTATTTGACCAGTATTCAAATTGAAGATATTAAAGCTTAAAACTTACTATTATGGCACATAAGAAAGGGGTAGGTAGTTCACGTAACGGCCGCGAATCACACAGTAAAAGACTCGGAGTAAAAATTTATGGCGGTCAGTTAGCCATTGCCGGAAATATTATTATCCGTCAACGTGGTACCGTTCACCATCCAGGAAAAAATGTCGGTATCGGCAGAGATCACACTTTGTTTGCAATGACAGACGGTGTTGTAGTTTTCCGCAGGAAAGCCAACAATCGTTCTTATGTTTCTGTTGAGCAACAGGCTGACAAAAATTAACAAATAATATTTTTTCTTAGGACTCCTGATTACTACCTTAGCGGTATTAATCAGGAGTTTTTTTTTAATAAAATTCAAAGCATTTATGTTGACATTGAAACTGATACAGGAGAATCCGGAGCTGGTAGTTGAAAAACTAACTAAGAAAAATTTCGACGCCCGCGAAATCATGAAAGAAATAACGGAGACCGACAAGCGTCGTCGCGAAACACAACATCGTCTCGATATGCTTCAGGCCGAAATGAATACACTGGCCAAAGAAATTGGCATCCTCTTTAAAAGCGGCCAAAAAGAAAAGGCGGAAGAAAATAAAGTACGGACTATTACCTTAAAAGACGATATTCAACAACTAGGAAATGAACTAAACGAACTTGAAAAAAGTCTGAACGACAAACTGGTTATACTGCCAAATATCCCCCACGAATCGGTTCCCGCTGGCAAATCTGCTCACGACAACATCACCATTCGTACCGGAGGACCTGCCGCGCGTAAGGCTGGCGAAACCCTTCCTCACTGGGAGTTTACACAAAAAACCGGTATTATTGATTTTGAAACAGGGGTAAAACTAACCGGAGCCGGTTTTCCTGTATACAAAGGGAAAGGTGCCCGTCTGCAATCAGGACTCATCCGTTTCTTTTTAGATGAAGCCGTGAATGCTGGTTTTACTGAAATCATGCCCCCGCTCATGGTCAATGCCGAATCGGCTTTTGCTACAGGTCAGCTGCCCGACAAAGACGGTCAAATGTATCACGCCACCGAAGACAATCTATATTTGATACCCACAGCAGAAGTTCCCCTGACTAATATTTATCGCGATATGGTTCTCGCAGAAGAAGAACTTCCTGTAAAAATTACAGGCTATACTCCCTGTTTCCGTCGTGAAGCCGGATCTTATGGCAAAGATGTCAGAGGGTTAAACAGACTCCATCAATTTGATAAAGTCGAAATTGTTTGCATTACCCATCCCGACAAATCATATGCGATGCTCGAAGAAATGGTGAATCACGTGGCCGGATTACTGGATAAACTTGAACTTACCTGGCGCGTTGTAAAACTTTGCGGAGGGGATATGAGTTTTACTTCGGCATTAACCTACGACTTTGAAGTCTATTCTTCCGCCCAGGATAAATGGCTGGAAGTTAGCTCCGTTTCCAATTTCGAAACTTTCCAATCTAACCGCCTCAAACTTCGTTTCCGTGATCCCGAAACTAAAAAACCCCGCATGGCACACACACTTAATGGAAGTGCTCTGGCTCTGCCGCGAATAGTAGCCGCACTCATCGAAAATCATCAACATAATGGCGAATTTATTCTCCCAGAAGCCCTTCATGCTTATACCGGTTTTAAATCCATCTAATTATGAAAACAATCCTATTTTCAGCTTTCATTCTTTCATTCTTTCTGTTGTCATGTTCAAATACAGAACAGATAAACGCTATCAAAAATATTGACTCCCTTTTAAGCGTTGTAGATGGTATAAAAACAGATATGGCATTTCTCGAAAATGACAGTTCAAAAGCCTTTTATTCCAACATGAAGGAGGAGGTTGATTTTATTGGAAAAACAATCACTGACTTGCCTAAGGACTCCGCTCAAAGAACGTCACTTTCCCTTTATGCCAATTACTCTAAAGGGTTCAAAAAAATATATAAAAACCTTTCTGTTTATGAGGGAGAAATTGCGAATTCAGAAAAACAGTTACAGGATTTAAAATCAGATATTAAAAATGATCTTTTAAAAAAGGACGACATTGAAAAGTATATTATGGACGAAAAAACAGCGGTTGTTTTACTTGAAATGAATGTAAAAGAAGATATTGACAAGTATCACATAATTAAGAATGAAGTTCTTGCCATACAACCTGTCATTTCAAAACTGTCAGAAAGTTTACGCAAAACAAATAACACAAACAAATAATGCGCCCCGCTAAGCTGATAATAATTCTTCTTTTTACCTGC